>DASWUY010000169.1:0-6756 GCA_036401435.1 Acidobacteriaceae bacterium
GCGCACGGCGACAATCAGGTCTTGCAGGGACTTCATGCGTTGTGTCACGCCCGGCACCCTGGGAAACGGGTCCTGCTCCGTCGGATAGCGGGAAAGGGCAATGGACGGGGCTGGTGGCGCGCCAGTGTAGAGGGCGTGCCACAACTCCTCGGTGAGGAAAGGCATGAAGGGCGACAGCAGCCGCAGTGCCGCCTCGAACGTTCGCAGCAGCGTCGTCAGTGCCTCCAAGGCACCGGCACGCTTGTTGGCATCCGCAAAATCAAGGCGGACCTTGACGATCTCGAGGTACCAGTCGCAGAAGTCTCCCCAGAAGAACTGGTAGGTGAGCATGGCTGCCTCGTGGAAGCGATACTCCTCAAGCGCCCGGCTCACCTCCGCTGCGGTTGCGGCCAGCTGCGAGGTGATCCACTGCGCTTCAAGCGGCGCGTCCTCCCCGATCGCCGGCATAGAGCCGAGCGCGTGCATGTCGACCGGGATGCCAGCCTCGGCTGCGCGGTCGACGTTCATGAAGATGAAGCGGGCCGCATTCCATATCTTGTTGGCAAAGGCGCGGTTCCCTTCAGTCCGCGCCTCGCTGAAGGCGATATCGGTCCCCGGAGAAGCCATGGACGCGAGCGTGAAACGAACGGCATCGGTCCCGTAGCGGCTGACCATCTCGATCGGGTCGATGACGTTGCCCTTGGTCTTGGCCATCTTCTGGCCCTCGGCGTCGCGCACCAGCGCGTGAATGTACACCTCGCGAAAGGGAACGGCCTCGGCAAGAGGGCGTTCGGACCCATCCGGCATGGGTACATCCTTCATGAACCAGCAGCCGAGCATGATCATGCGCGCGACCCAGAAGAAAAGGATGTCAAAGCCGGTGACCAGCAGCTGCGTGGGGTAGAAGCGTGCCAGGTCCGGCGACTGCTCTGGCCAGCCGAATACCGTAAACGGTAGCAGGCCGGACGAGAACCAGGTGTCCAGCACGTCGGTCTCCTGGGACAGCGCGTTGCTGCCGCAGTCGGCGCAGGCTGCCGGCGTGTTGCGTGCGACGGTGATCTGCGCACAGGCCGCGCAGTGCCAAGCGGGGATGCGGTGGCCCCACCAGAGCTGCCGCGAGAGGCACCAGTCGTGGATGTTGCGCATCCACTCCCCGTAGGTCTTGCGGTACTGGTCGGGCGTGAAGCGGATATCGCCCTGTTCGACCGCGGCGACAGCAACGTCGGCCAGCGGCTGAATCCGGAGAAACCACTGTGTGGACAAGCGCGGCTCGATCACCGCGCCGGTGCGCTGGCTGAGGCCGATGGACATGCTGTGCTCTTTCACCTCGACCAGGAGGCCGAGCGCGCCAAGGTCTTCGACGATTCTGTCCCGCGCGGCAAGCCGGTCGAGCCCGTGGTAGGGCGAGCCGGGCAGATCGATGCGTGCCTGCTCGTCCATCACCGTGAGCTTGGGCAGCGAGTGGCGCTCGCCGATTGCGTAATCATTCGGGTCGTGCGCGGGAGTCACCTTGACGGCGCCGGTGCCGAACTCCGGGTTAGCCCAGCTGTCGGCGAGGATAGGGATCTCGCGCTCGGCACCGTCGTAGGTGGCGCTCAAGGGGAGTCGCAGCAGCCTGCCGACCAGAGCCTGGTAGCGCTGGTCGTCCGGGTTCACGGCGACTGCCACGTCGCCGAGCATGGTTTCAGGCCGGGTGGTGGCGATGATGATCGACCCGCTCCCATCCGCCAGCGGATAGCGAATGTGATAGATGCTGCCCAGGCGCTCTTGGTGTGTCACTTCGAGATCAGAGACCGCTGTCTGCTGTACCGGGTCCCAGTTCACGATGTAGTTGCCGCGGTAGATCAGTCCCTGCTCCCACAGGCGTACAAAGGCTTCCTTGACCGCGACAGACAGCCTCTCGTTCATGGTGAAGTACTCGCGGGACCAGTCCACGCTGGCGCCCAGCCGCTTCATTTGGTCCAGGATGGCCCCGCCGTAGACGGACTTCCACTGCCAGGCCCGCTCGACGAAGCGCTCCCGCCCCAGCTCCTGGCGCGAGGTGCCTTCTGCGGCAAGCTGACGCTCGACCATCATCTGGGTGGCAATCCCCGCGTGATCGGTCCCTGGCACCCAGAGTGTCGGGTCGCCTCGCATGCGGTGCCAGCGAGCGAGGATGTCCATCTCGGTCTGGTTGAGCATGTGACCCATGTGCAGGCGCCCGGTCACGTTAGGCGGGGGCAGCAGCATGGTGAACGGGGCGGGTGAGCCCTGGGCTTCTGCCGGCACCGAGAAAAGCTTCTCCGTCAGCCAGTAGGCCGCCCATCGGTCTTCAATGGCGGCGGGATCATAGGTTTTTGGCAGGTCGTGGGGCATGAGAATCTTCGAGCCAACTCCTCACAATAGCACGTTGCCGGCGCCGACCTGGCCGGGCTGTCGTCCATCCAGACAGTGCGCCAGCGGCTCTGCCGCACAAAAGAAAAGGGCCGCGCGAGCGGCCCCTCTGCCGGAGTGCGCCTGCGTTAGAGCGGGTTCACCTTCTCCAGACCCTTCTTGCGTTTGTGTTTGCTCGACGACTCCTGGCCGGAGTTATAGGCGGGCTTGGGGTTCTTCTTGCCGGGCTTGGCGGCGGTGGTGCCGGTGGCCACCTGTGCCGGGCCGCCGCTCTTTACATCGTTCACCTGGTCTGCCGCGGCGGCAGGCCGGTCTACGGGCGGCAGCACGGGGGCGACGGTCGGACCGACAGGCGCCGCCAGGCCGTACACGCGCATCGGGTTCGCCGCAGGGGCGGTTGCGTCAGCCGGCGCCGGCTGCGGAGAAGCCCCCACCGCGCTGCCGGTGGGGGGCGTGGCTGTCAGCGAGCCCGGATCGGCGGCGCCTGCCGCAGGCGCGGTTGCCGGCGCCGTGCCGGGATTGATGATCTCCACCCCGATCGCATTGCTCCCCGGGGCCGCCGAAGCAGGTGCCGCGCCCGCCTCGTTCACATCGCCCATGGTGATGCCGCCAGGCTGCGTGCTGCCCGCCGCCGCGCCACCGGGCTGGGCCGGCGCGCCTCCGGCTGCCACGGTGCTGCCTACCGCAGGGATAGGCTGCCCTCTCAAGGCCAGGTTGAAGTTGGCCACGGTCTCGGAGGCGACGGTGGGCGCAAGCGTTGGCGCGGGGTCACTCAGCGTCGGCTCGCCCACGCGCGCTGACTCCACTGTCGAGGGCCCATGCTTGATCAGCAGGGAGAAGCGATCCTTGATCCGCACCGGAACCCGGCTGCCTTCCTGCGCCTCGCTCTCGGCCATCTGTTCCGGGGTAGGCTCGGGGACAGAACGGCCGAGCGCGATCAGCCGGTCCTTCGCATCCTCGACGTGGGGTGACATGGCATAGTGCAGCACGACGGTGTTCCATGCCGCTGCAGCGCGGTCGTTGTAGGCACGGATCAGTTCCTCGCGTGCCTTGGGACTGATCTTCAAGGGCGCGGCCAGCTGGGCCTGCGCAGCATAGGCGTCGCCAATCGAGATGAGCGCCTGGTCGGAGTGCGAGAAGAGAGGATAAGTGTCGACCACGGTCTGCAGCCGAGCAATGGCCGCCGACCAGTTCTGGCGCCCGGTGTAGAACTCGCCCACTTCAAACTGCCGCTGTGCCAGCACCTCCTGCACCTCACGGAGACGCTGCTTGGCGCGCGGCACCAAAGTCGAGTCAGGAAACTGCTGGATCATCTGCCGGTACTCCTGCTCGGCGTGGATCACGTTCTGCGCATCGCGGTCGGGCTTGTCCATCTGCGCAAAGTAGATGTCCCCTACCTTCATCTGCGCCTCAGCAGCCTCGGGCGTGTTGGGAAAGAAGGTGATGAAGTCCTTGTACTCCTGCTCGGCCTGCGCCATGGCCGCGGTACCGCCTTCGCGATACCAGGTGTCGCCGACGGTCAGCTTGGCACGCATCTGGTACTCGGAGTCGGGGTAAGTGTTCAGGAGCGTCTGCAGGTCGAGCCGGGCGACGTCAAACTTGCCCTTCTTGAGGGCCAGCATGGCCTTGTCGTACAACTCCTTGTCGGGCTGCCTGCTGCTTGCGGTCGGATTGCTGAGGTCTACCTGCTTTTTCTTCTTTTTGGGGTGTAGCGCATGCCCCGCAGGGACCAGTGACAGGCAAAGAAACAGGGCGAGCGAACCGGCGACACGGCCTCGTACCGGGACTTGAAGAAGACTACTGCGCATGCACACCTCTGTGCCGAGCCGGTCTTTTCCGGGAGTGAGGATTAGGGGCGCCCACTCTTCGGTCCTTCCGGCTCGCTCTCGTAGAACTTGGATTTCGATCCTGCCTCTTGCCGGAGCCGCTCTGCGGGGGTCAGCAGCGGGTCCACTCGTTCATGCCAGGCGCAGGCTTTGCGATGCTTCTCTCGCTGCATGCAGCAGCGACCTGCCATCGCGCTCGGCATGGCCTTCGGCAAAGACCGCGCTACCCGCGACCAGAAGCTCCGCTCCTGCTTCGACGACCCGCCCGATGGTCTCGTGAGCAATACCGCCATCCACTTCTATCCTATAGCCCACCCCCATGGCCGACCGCAGCTCACGCAGCTGCCGGATCTTGTCCAGCGCGTAGGGGATGAACTTCTGCCCGCCAAATCCGGGATTGACACTCATCACAAGGACATGGTGCAGCATCGGCAGCACCGGGATGAGCAGGTCGACAGGCGTTGCCGGGTTCAGCACCACGCCGGGCTTCATGCCATGCTCGCCAATCAGCCCGATGGTCCGGTGCAGGTGCCGGCAGGCCTCATAGTGCACCCCGATCCAGTCCGCGCCCGCCTCGGCAAAGGCTGGGATGAACTCGTCCGGGTTCTCGATCATCAGGTGGCAGTCCAGCGGCAGGCTGGTGTGTTTGCGAAGCGACTGCACGACCGGCGGACCCAGGGTGATGTTGGGAACGAAGTGGCCGTCCATCACGTCCACGTGGATGGTGGTGCCGCCGCCGCGCTCAGCAGCAGCGACCTCCTCGGCCAGGCGGGCAAAATCGGCAGAAAGGATGGAAGGAACGAGTTCAACCACGATGCGGCTAGTGTATCAGGGGGCGCCGTGGCCCTGGAGCCGCTGGTAGACGCCGTGCGTCGCGTCTGCTTCTGCTCTCTGGCGCGCGGTCCGGTGAGAGTGCCGGGCGCTTCTCGTCAACCAGAGTCGCCCCTGCGTATGATGGCGTTCGTTCACTCCAGCCCTGCAGCCTGCATCGGAGAGGAGTGACAGTCGGGGGGCGAAAACAGTGCGAGTTGGCCTGATGACACGGGAGTATCCGCCAAACGTCTACGGCGGCGCCGGGGTGCATGTTGAATACCTGAGCCGTGAGCTGGCGAAGAAGATCGGCGTCGAGGTCCACTGCTGGGGAGACCAGTCCTCTGACGACGCCCATCTGCAGGTGAGGGGTGATCTGCCCTGGTCCGAGATTTCAAACGGGACCAATGCCAAGTTCAAGACCGCGCTCGAAACCCTGAGCCTTAACCTGGTCCAGATGCTGCGGCTGGAGACAATCGACATTGTGCATACCCACACCTGGTATGTGTCGATGGCAGGGTTCCTGGCCAAGAAGCTCTTCAACATCCCCTTCGTGCTCACCACCCACTCGCTTGAGCCCCTGCGTGCCTGGAAGGCGGAGCAGCTCGGCTCCGGCTATGCGATGAGCTCCTGGATGGAGCGCACCGCCATCCTTGAGGCGGACGCGATCATTGCCGTCTCGCAGGGCACCCGGCAGGACATCCTGCGCGCGTACCCCGATGTCGATCCTGCGCGCATCCACGTCATCTACAACGGGATCGACCTGGCTGAGTACCAGAAGACCGCTGAGACTTCGGCGTTGGCCAAGTATGGCGTCGATCCTGCCGTGCCCTACGTCCTGTTCGTCGGGCGCATTACCCGGCAGAAGGGCGTCACCCATCTTGTTGAAGCGATCCGTTATCTGCCCCCAGAGACCCAGGTGGTGCTCTGCGCCGGCGCCCCGGATACGCCGGAGATCGCGGCCGAGATGCGGGAGAAGGTGGAGCAGGCATCCGCCTTCAACCGGCGGATCGTCTGGATTGAGAAGATGGTCACCAAGCCTGAGGCTATCCAGCTCTACTCCAACTGCGCTGTATTCTGCTGCCCGTCTGTGTACGAGCCCTTCGGCATCATCAACCTTGAAGCCATGGCCTGCCGGGCCCCGGTCGTCGCCAGTGCCACGGGCGGCATCCTGGAGGTAGTCCTCGACGGCCAGACAGGGTACCTGGTCCCCTTTGACCAGGACCCTGTCACCAGCTTTCCCCTGCACCCGGAGACCTTTGCCCGGGACCTGGCAGACAAGATCAGCAGGCTGCTCGCGGACCCCGCCCGGGCCAGGCAGTTTGGCGAAGCCGGACGCACGCGTGTCGAGCAGACCTTCGCCTGGTCGGCGATCGCAGACCAGACCATCGAGCTCTACTCGCGGCTGATCGGCAGCATGCGCCGCGACTAAGCTTCTTTGGCGAGGGGGCGGGAGCGGGTCTGCGACAATGAGGTCTGCATGGACCTCGCCCGCTCACACCGCTTCGCCTGGGCGCTGCTCAGCCTGCTCCCCATTGTGTCAAGTGGCTGCGGCTATCATGGGGCCGCGGCGGCGGTGCACCTGCCCCGAACGGTGCACCTCGTCGACGTTCCCACCTTCAGGAACCACACCCAGGCGTATCACGTCGAGCTCAGCATGACCCAGGCCGTGCTCCGCGAGTTGACCAGCCGCACGCCCTACCACGTCGCCTCATCCGAGGACCCGGGGGAGGCCGATGCGGTGATCCGCGGCGAGATCACCAGCTTC
>DASWUY010000170.1:0-5599 GCA_036401435.1 Acidobacteriaceae bacterium
GTGGATGGAGCGATCAGCGGGGCTGCGCGGCCAGGGGTACGGGGAGTTTTCGCGGGTTGCCGGCAGCGCCAGTGACGACCACCGACTGACCTCGGGCGAGGTATTGGTCGATGACGGCCGGCTCGGCCCAGTCCAGGTCCCAGCCATCGCGGATGGCGACCAGGGTGTAGCGGCCAGCGGCGATCTGGCCGAGCGAGAAGCTGCCATCGGAGTCGGACTGGTCGCGCCGGTAGAGGGTGTGGTCGCCGGGGTGCTCCGGCACCAGCACCACCATGACGCCGGAGGCGGGGTGCTCGCCGTCACGGACGAAGCCGGTGAGCGTCGAGGATGCGGGTGCGACGGTCGCGGCCAGGGTTACGGCTTCGGTGCCGATGGTGAGCACGTGGCCTTCGAGCTGCGCGCCCTGCACGGCTATCTGCAGGATGGCGAGTGGCCGGCCTTCGGCACGGGCGGTGAGCTCATAGCTGCCGGGCCGCACTTCGGCAAAGTCGAAGTCACCTTCGTGGCTGGTGTTGGCGTTGGCCGCGGGGGAGCCGGGATGCGTGGGCTGGAGGGAGACGGAGACGCGATCGGGAAGCTCAGCGCCTGGGGCTGCACCAAGCTTGCCGGTCAGGGCGACGGAGCCGGACCCGCTCTGCAAGTCGAGCTCGGTATCACTGGAGGCGTTTACAGAGACGGTGTGATCGCCCATGGTGAGCTCGTACTGGCCAGGGGCGACGCTGAGCGTGATCACGTTCTGCTGTCTTTGAGGGTCGCTGAAGCTCACGAATGAGTTGGTCAGTGCGGGCGAGTCGTCGAGCTCGCCGAAGACGGACTCGGTAAGGCGCAGGGGCAGGTTAAAGGCGCTGTTTTCCGGCCGCTGGAAGGGGTAGGTGAGATGGACGGCGGGAACGGCGTGCAGGTGCATGTCGATGCGGAGCCGCTCGACGCCCTTGATGGGGATGGGGGTTGCGGCGCGGGAGTCGGTGGTGTCGGGGTAGAAGCCGCGAGGGTAGATGACGTCGAGGTTCAGAGCTGAAGGAGGGGCTGCGGGGCCGGGCTCGGTGGGCTGCCGGGGCGGCGAGGAGTACCAGACGCGGCCAGTGACAGAGACGAAGTAGGTGCCGGGCTGCAGGTGCGCGAACTCGTAGTTGCCGAGGTCGTCGGCGATCTCGGCGCGGTCGCTGTGGATGCCGCCGAGGCCATCGTCTGCCAGCCGGTAGAGCTTGATGTTGGCTTGCTCGACGGGGTCGCCGTAGTCGTCAAGGACGGAGCCGGAGATGACGCCGCCGGGGAGCAGCTTGAGGAGGAGGCCGGTGGTGGGCAGGCCTTCTCCGGTAACGATGGCGGTCGAGAAGGTGCCGTGCTGCTGGTAGGTGGAGCTGAGATAGCCTCGGCGGCTGCCGCGCAGCGAGTATTTGCCTGCGGGCACGTGCTCAAAGTCGAAGGCGCCATCGTCGCCAGTAGTGACGGAGGCAAGAGCCAGGGGGAGTGTAGGTCGGCCGCGCTGCTGGGGCGGCTCGGCGGCAGATGCGGTGAGGGCAACCTCTGCCCGGGCCAACGGCATGCCTGAGGCTGCATCAACCACCCGGCCGGTGACGTGGTACTGGTGCGCGGGCTGGGCGAGCAGGAGCGGGGTGTGGAGGGTGGATGAGGAGACCAGGCCCAGGACGAGGACGAGGGCGAGGCGCATGCGGAGGGAGATGGTTGCGGCTGGAGGTGGTGCGTTGGGGGAGGTGGTCATGGCTGACCCGGGTCGAGAAGGACGCTGAGGGCGACCTGGGCGGTGCCGCCGGGCTCGACGGTGACGGCTTGGCCCCTGGCGGCGAGGTTGGCCATGACCTTGGGATTGCGGTATTCGATCTCTTGCTGGGTGGACGAGGCGATGGCCAGGTAGCCGCCCGGGGCTACGCGGACGACGGTCGGCGTGCCATCGGGTTGGAAGAGCGAGGTCATCTCAGAGGCGGTGCCGGAGAGAGGCAGGAGCTGCAGATAGATGGATTGCTTGAGGGGCTGGGCGGACTGGGCGGTCTGGAGGCTGGCAGCAAGTGTGGCGGAGATGGTGGCGTTGTCGTCGCGCAGGGTGACGAGGACAGGGGGCGCCGAGCCGTCAGCGGCGACGGTAAGCGGCTGCTCCAGCAGGTTGTCGCCGGCGCTGGTGAGCGAGGCCACGTAGCCTTCGTAGGGGCGGGCATGGACCCAGTAGCGCCCGGGGGCGACGTTGACCAGGTAGGAGATGCCGGTGGAGGCGGAGCCCGGGTCATCCTGCATGCGGCTGCGGTTACGCCGCATGGCGCCGACCAGCGGTTCGAGCTCAAGGTCTATCTGGCTGAGGGCAGTGCGGGGCGTCTCTGGGTCGGGACGGGCGTCGTGGGTGAAGTCGGCATGCACGGTGACCGGGATGCGACTGCCCTGAAGGAGGGCTATAGGCGGCACCACGATGGGGGTGACAGGCATGTTTGGGCCCGGCTGTTGGCGGGGATGCACGTCGAACTCGCGGGTGCCGACCAGTGGACTGCGGTTGCCGCCAGAGGCCTGCAGCGTGTAGTGCCCGATGGGCAGGTCGAGGTGCACGGTGCCGTCTGAGGGGAAGAGCCTGCCGGGAAGGCCGAGGAAGGAGTCACTGTTGACCTGGAAGCTGAGCCCGCGTGCCTCTCCAGGGTCGTTGACCGGGACCCGGACTGGATAGAAGGGCTCGCGTGCAAGCGGGAGGCGCGCCTGAGCCTGCTGACCAGGGGCCAGGGTGAGGACGCCGGCACCGGCCATCTCGCGTGCGTTGGGATAGAAGACGGGCGGGTAGCCGTAGCGGAGCCTGCCGGTCTCGGCGGGAGCGGGGTCGAGCGAGGAGGCGACCTGGACGATGTAGCTACCGGGCTGCAGATTGCCGAAGCGGAAGTGTCCTTCGCTGCTGGCGGTGGTGCTCTTGAGGAACTGCCAGGTAGCACGGCCGTTCTGGATCTGCTGGTGGAGCAGGTTGACGCGCAGGGTGTCGGGAGAGTCGTCGCCGGGCTGAACCAGCTCTCCGGTGATGGCGGACTGGGGAACAAGTTCGAGCGTGAGGTCCGGCAGGTCGGCGGCGACCGTGAACTCCTGCCGAACGATGGGGGAGTTGTTGCCAAGGCCGGCGAAGCCGGGGCGCTGGCAGGAGAGACTCTGCTGGCCGGCCGGAATATCCGCAAAGGAGAAGCGTCCCTGGTTGTCGGTGAGGATGGCCTGGTTGAGGTGGTCAAGGGTGACGAGTGCGTGTGCGACGGGCTGGTGGGTAGCGGAGTTGAGGACCGTGCCATGGACGGTCAGGCCGGTGGATGTGGGTTGCTGTGCGGGTAGGGGAGTGACGCAGGACGCGAGGCAGAGGGTGGCGAGGAGTGCGCGCCTGGCGGCTGCGCGGAGCGGGGCGGTGCGGGGTTGGGCGAGCGCGGGCGCGAGGCAGGTCACAGAGTGGGTCCTGTCGCTCATTGTGAGCAGACCTGCGCGGGAACGCAACGGGCTGGCTCCGAAAAACATGGGCGATGCGGGTGAGACGCATGAGGGCCGGGCTTGGGCAGCGGGGGAGCTGCAGAGGCTTGACCATGATGGACAAGATGAACATCTCGGCCGAGAGCCGCGGGGGCGGCGGTGCGGTCGTGCTCGAGGCGGCCGCGGCTACTCGACGTGGTAGTTGGGGGCCTCGCGAGTGATGATGACGTCGTGGACGTGGCTTTCGCGGAGGCCGGCATTGGAGATGCGGACGAAGCGGGCGTTCTCCTTGAGTTCGGCGATGGTGTTGCACCCCAGGTAGCCCATGCCGGAGCGCAGGCCGCCGACCAACTGGTGGACCATGGCTTCGAGGGGTCCGCGATGCGGCACGCGTCCTTCGATGCCTTCGGGGACGAACTTGGCCAGGCGATTCTGGCTGCTGCGCTCCCGGGCGACGACGCCTTCGACGCTTTCCGGCGAGGTGTCGAGGTCGCGCGTGGACTGGAAGTAACGCTCGCCCGAGCCCTGGGCCATGGCGGAGAGGGAGCCCATGCCGCGGTAGGCCTTGAAGCTGCGGCCCTGGTAGAGGATGGTCTCGCCGGGGCTCTCGTCCACTCCGGCGAAGAGGGAGCCGATCATGACGGCGTCGGAGCCGGCGGCAATGGCCTTGGTGAGGTCGCCGGAGTACTTGATGCCACCGTCAGCGATGAGGGGGATGTCGTATTGGCGGCAGGCGCGAGAGGCCTCGGTGATGGCGGTGATCTGGGGCATGCCTGCGCCCGTGACCATGCGGGTGGTGCAGATGGAGCCGGGGCCGATGCCGACCTTGACGGCGTCGGCGCCTGCTTCGATGAGGGCGAGGGCGCCCTCGTAGGTGGCGACGTTGCCGGCGAGCAGATCGGTGTCTGGGAAGCGATGCTTGACATCGCGAACGGCCTGGAGGACGCGCGAGCTGTGGCCGTGGGCGGAGTCGATGGAGAGGGCATCGCAGCGGTTGCGGATGAGCTCGGCGGCGCGTTCGAGGTAGTCGCCGGTAGCGCCGATGGCGGCGCCGACGCGGAGGCGGCCCTGGTCATCCTTGGAGGCGTTGGGATACTTGAGCTTTTTCTGAATGTCCTTGACGGTGATGAGGCCCTTTAGCTCGTACTCGGCGTTGACGACGAGGAGCTTCTCGACGCGGTGCTCGTGGAGCAGTTCCTCTGCTTCTTCAAGGGTGGTGCCGACGGGCACGGTGATGAGGTTTTTCTTGGTCATCACGGCGGCTACGGGGATGTCGGTGCGGGTTTCAAAGCGCAGATCGCGGTTGGTCAGGATGCCGACGAGCCGTTTGCCCTGGGTGACGGGGACGCCCGAAATCTTGTAGCGGCGCATGACCTCGAGCGCGTCCGAGATGAGGTCTTCAGGGGCGATGGTGACCGGGTCGACGATCATGCCGCTCTCGGAGCGCTTGACCTTGTCCACTTCGGTCGCCTGCTGCTCAATGGTGAGGTTGCGATGAATGACGCCGAGACCACCCTGCTGGGCCATAGCGATGGCCAGGCGCGACTCGGTGACGGTGTCCATGGCGGCCGAGAGGAGTGGTGTGTTGAGGGTGATGCGGCGGGTGAGGCGGGTCTGGGTCGAGGCCTGGGCGGGGACGACTTCGCTGTAGGCGGGGACGAGAAGGACGTCGTCGAAGGTAAGTGCTTCGGGGATGGGATTTTCTATCATGTTGAAGATGCGGCATCTGCGGCTACGAGGGAGACGTATGCGGCGATGTCGGCCTTCGGCTTATTGTACCTGTCGGGGCTGCGTGGGGTGAGCTATCCTGACGGGGGCAAGGAGGGAATGCGTCGCAGTGGGTTTCTGGCGCGCCTTGAAGAAGGGGTCTGCGCGCCCAAGGTCAAGCTCCCCTGGCTGCTGCCTGGTCTTGCAGTTTGCACTGCAGGAGGAAAGATCTCATGGATCTATATCTCCTCCATCTACTCCTCAGGCTATTTCGGTCGTTCCAGGGCGAAGCGGTCGGCTGTGCGTACGTAGTCCGAGCCTGCCATGCGGCCTACGGCCTGCAGCTTGTCAGCGTCGATATGCAGGTCGTGTGAAAGTACCTCATCGCTGATGTGGAAGCGGACCACCTGGCCCAAGACGAGGCTGCCGCCCATCGGCAGCGGGCTGACTTCGACGA
>DASWUY010000171.1:0-2726 GCA_036401435.1 Acidobacteriaceae bacterium
GGAACGCATCGTTCCAACGCGAGCACGAGCGATCGATGAGAGTGCCGGCTCGGTTCAGTTGCGATCCTGGTACGACCGAGCGCCGTGGGCGATCTTCGGCCTGGGCCCTGTCTTCTTCCTAGCGGGGGCGTACCTCGTCGCTCTGTTCCTGTTGTGGGGTGGCTGGCAGATGTTTATGCCGGCGGCGGATAGCCCGTTCGGAGCGCCGGTGCATGGCTTGGAAAACATCTACTTCCAGGCGGCGAGATTCCTGTTCTTCGGAGCACCCTTCCTCATTGGCACGGCAGTCGGAGTTGCCGCCGCCCGACAAAGGGCCAGAGCAGGATGGCTGAGCGTTGGTTTGGTCATGATCGCGTGGGTGGCAGCCACGAATCAGGTGCGGGCGAGTCGCACCCAGGTCTTGAGCGGGCTGGGACATATCAGCATGACGTTCGGGGCGTTGACTTCCTTTCAGACCTTTGGATCCCGGCCTGTCTATGCTGCAGCTATCGTGCTCGCCGGCATGCTGCCATACCTCCTATGGCGGCTGCGCCAAGGTCGTGTCTTCGTTCCTTAGCCGCATGGGCACGCCGCGCGGGAAACGAGCGCGGAATGGGCGTGAGCGAGGCTTCTGGTCGCATTGGTAACACAACCAGGGGATAGAACGTGACAGAAACAGGGGAATGGGGGTATGTTGTCCGCAGTTCCATTTTGGGATTACGCAGCATCGTCACTTTCTCTTGCTCCCATTCCGTTTTATAGTGCTTTTATAGCGCGAGCCATACTGGTGATGTTCTTCCGCCGGGCCTGAACTCTGCAGGGTAGTTGGCAGAGGCAAGGCGGCCAAACACCCCGTCTGATCACGCCATTCTTTTCCCTCCAGGAGAATGAGCCATGATTACGACTACGCACGCCAAACCGATGACCTCCGCTCTGGCAGCGACAGGGCTGCTTCCTGCGAGGGTCTCCTTCTGTGGGCGCTGTTCCCGTGTCTTGGGAGTCGCGGTCACCGAGCCCGAGCGTTTAGCCCTTGAGCGATCGCATCGTTGCGATCCGCTCTTCACAGCCCGCCAACCCTCGATCGCCGTGCCCTTCAGCTAACAGGGAAGAGCCCGACGTGCAGCAGCAGGGTGGAAACGCGCCTCTCCAAGGGGCGCGTTTTTCTGTCTGGGCTGGGGCACGCGGTTCGCTCCAAGCAGGCAGTCAGCTGGAGCCGAGCGCTGCTTCGATCTTCTCCTCGAGACACCGCTGCTTCTGCGCATTGATCTTGTGTCCAGCGGCGGTGAGGTAAAAGACGTCGACGGCTTTCTCGCCCTCCGTATCGACCAGCGCTACCTCGATGTTGCAGCCGCAGCCCGCGATGGCGAGCGCAATCTCGCGCAGAAGGCCAGGAGAGTCCTGGGCCACGACCTGCATCAGGGTGCTGTGTTGGGAGGAGACCTCGTCGAAGTAGTGCTGGACGGCCGAGTCGCCGCGAACCATCTTTCGGCGTGCCTGCTGCCTGGCGGCGAGCATCTTGTCGAGCGAGGAGCGGCCGGTGAGCGAGTCGCGCAGGCTGGCCAGGAAGCGCTCGGTCTCGCCTGCGTTCAGCTCAAGAGTGCGGAATGGGTCGGCAAACTGGAAGGTGTCCAGGATGACGCCCTCGGCGTTTGAAAAGGCATCTGCCTTGACGATGTTCATGCCCCAGGCGGAGAGGGCGCCGGCCATGTCGGCAAAGAGCAGCGGGCGGTCGCGCGCAACCAGCGTGATCTCGCTGTACTGGCGCAGGGTGCGGTAGGCCAGCTGCACCTGTTCGCCGGCGCCGAGTGCCATGGCCAGCTCGAAGTGCACCCGGATCTGCTCCGGGAGGCGGGTCTGGAGGTAGCGCTGCGGCAGTCCCTCCAGGAACTTGCGCAGCTCCTCGGTGCGGTCCGGGACCAGCGCCAGCAGGCGGCCGAGCAGGCCGGGGTCTTCTTCTACGTGGTAACGGGTCTGGTCCACACTGCGGTCAAGGAAGCTCGCAGCACGCATGTAGAGCTGCCAGAGGTTCTCCGCTTTCCAGGGGGTCAGCGCGTCAGGGTTGACTGCCTTGACATCGGCAAAGGTGAGGAGAGTCAGCATCTTGAGCTGTTGGTGCGAAGGGGTCTGCTCGGCAAAGCGGCGCACGCTCTCAGGATCGAAGACATCGCGGCGCAGGGCAATGGACATTTCCAGGTGGTTGAGGATGAGCTTGCGCACCAGGTCGCGCTCCTCGGGGTCAAACTCCAGGCGTGCAAAGACGCGCTCGGCCAGTTGCACGCTCTGCTGCGCATGGTCTCCGGTGCGCCGGCCCTTGCCCGTGTCGTGCAGCAGGAGCGCGACAAAGAAGAGGTCGGGGCGCTCGATCTCGGGCAGGAGAGTGGCGAAGGGCTTCTCCCATTCGTGGTGAGGATGGCGCAGCAGGTGCACGTGCTCGATGACGAGGAAGGTGTGCTCGTCCACGGTGTAGCGGTGATAGGCATCGCGGATGACCAGGGAATCGATGCCGTGGAACTCCGGCAGGATGAGCTCGAGGAGGCCGAGCGCATGCATGGTGCGCAGGGCGCTGGCGGCGAAGGGTCCGAGGAGCACGTCGCGCAGATGGTTCCAGAGGTGGGGGCCAGTAGGCAGATGCATGGCGAGGGCGGGGAGCGCCTCGGTGATGCGGGCCTCTGCCTCCTGCCCCAGCCGGTAGCCTTCCTGCGCCATCTGGACGAAGACGCGAAGCACGGCGTGGGCGTCGGTCAGCA
>DASWUY010000172.1:0-8584 GCA_036401435.1 Acidobacteriaceae bacterium
CGGCTGGTTATGCATGTCCTGGCGACACCCCGCCAGACACGCCACCGCCCCCAATCCCAGAACCGCCAGTGGACGCCTAATACTCCACCTCCACAATCGACACCGGCTCAAACCGCGCCAGGAACGCCCGCGACTCCGCCAGCGAGAAGCGAGGATCATGCGCCTCCAGGCACAGGAAGAACTTGTCAGACGTCGCGCCATTGCGAAAGTTCGGCGCGTTGAACAGCGGGTGGTAAAGCGTGGGCAGCCCGTTCATCGCCAGCATCCCGAACGCCGCCGAAAGCCCCGCAAACAGGATCGTCCACTCGTACGCCGGGATAATGAACGCCACCCACGAGAAGTACGGCCGCCCGGCAATATTCAGTGGATACGCCCACACCGAGATCCATGTCTCCAGCCCGAACATCGCCGCTACCCCCAGCAGGCCGCCCAGCAGACACACCAGCGACACATTGTCATGGTGAAAGCCGATCGCCTCCGCCGCCTCCTCCACCGGGTACGGCGTGTAGCAGTCCATCCTCCGGTAGCCCTCGTGGTACGCCGCCTCGGCCGCGTGCACCAGCTCTCCCGGCGTGTCAAACTCGGCCAGCAATCCGTAGGTCCCCTTCAGTGGCGGCATGCGTGCCTCTCTCCTCTACCGTCTGTCCGCATCAGTCTCCCGCCTCGTGCACGGCTTCGCTCTCCGGCCGGATCTTGGCCTGCGGCAACAGGATCCGCAGCTCCGACATCGGGATCATGGGCACAAACCGCACGAACAGAAAGAACAGCACCGTGAACAGCCCCATCGTTCCGAGGAAGGTCCCGTAATCCCAGCGCGTCGCCTTGTACGTGCCCCAGGAGCTGGGCAGGTAATCCCGCGTCAGCGACGTGACAACGATGACGAAACGCTCAAACCACATCCCCGTATTCACCACGAAGGACATCAGGAACATCAGGCCCGGCGACCGTCGCACGTGCCGGAACCACAGCAGCTGCGGGATCGCAATATTGCACGTGATCAGCACCGCATAGGACCACCCCATCGGCCCGAACACGCGGTTCCAGAACATGAACGACTCCCAGTGACTCGCCGAATACCACGACATGAACGCTTCCATGCCGTACCCGTAAGCCACGATCAGCCCCGTCGTCAGCATCACCTTGCCCATGTTGTCGATGTGGCGGATCGTGATCAGGTCTTCCAGGTGATAGAACTTGCGAATCGGCACAGCCAGCGTGATCACCATCGCGAAGCCCGAGTACACCGCGCCGGCCACAAAGTACGGCGGGAAGATCGTCGTATGCCAGCCCGGCAGCAGCGCCACCGCAAAGTCGAAGCTGATCACCGTGTGCACCGAGAGCACCAGCGGCGTGGCCAGCCCCGCCAGCAGCAGCGACGCCGTCTCATACCGCACCCAGTGCTTGACCGACCCCCGCCACCCCAGCGCCGCCCACCCATACGCAAACTGCGCAAACCGATTCTGCGCCTTGTCCCGCATCGTGCCCAGGTCAGGGATCAGCCCGATATACCAGAACACCACCGAGATCGTCGCGTAGGTCGAGACCGCAAACACGTCCCACAACAGCGGCGACCGAAACTGCGGCCACACGTTCATCGTGTTCGGGTAAGGAAAGAGCCAGTACCCCAGCCACGGCCGCCCCACGTGGATCAGAGGAAACATGCCCGCGCACACCACCGCGAACAGCGTCATCGCCTCCGCAAATCGGTTGATCGAGTTGCGCCAGGTCTGCTTGAACAATAAAAGGATCGCCGAGATCAGCGTGCCCGCGTGCCCAATGCCGATCCACCACACGAAGTTGATGATCGCAAATCCCCACGCCACCGGGATCGTGATCCCCCAGATGCCCACCCCGCGAAAGACCAGGTAGGTCACGCACACCAGCAGCAGCGTCGCCAGGCCGCTGGCCAGCATGAACCCGCCAAACCACCCCAGCGGCGTGTGATCGGTCAGCACGATCCGGGTGATCTTCTCGGTGACCGACCGGAAGGTGTGCCCCGGTCCGATGACGCGCATCTCGCCAGTCGCCGGGTCCCGCATCGGATCGTGTATCGGTTCCTTGGTCGCCATCGCCCCTGCCCTTGTACTCCGTCTCGATTCACTGCCCCGCGGTCATCGCGGCCCGTACTACCCCGCGCCCTCGCGAGCGGTAAGAGCCGCTACCCCTCGCCCAGCTCCTCGTTCACATTCAACACGCCCGCCATGTACGTCGTCCGCGGCCGCGTATTCAGGTCCGCCAGCACCCCGTACGACCGTGCCTGCTCCTTCAGCCGCCGCACCTTGCTCCCCTTGTCGTTGATATTGCCGAACGTGATCGCGTCCGTGGGGCAGGCCTGCTGGCACGCCGTCACAATCTCGCCATCGCGAATCTCGCGGTTGTCCTTGTCCGCCTCGATCTTCGCCGCGTTGATCCGCTGCACGCAGTACGAACACTTCTCCATCACCCCGCGCGACCGCACCGTCACATCCGGGTTGCGCATGAACTTCAAGCTCTCCGTCTCGTAATCCGAATACAGCAGGAAGTTGAATCGCCGCACCTTGTACGGGCAGTTGTTCGAGCAGTACCGGGTCCCCACGCACCGGTTGTACACCATGGTGTTCAACCCCTCCGGCGTATGCACCGTCGCTCCCACCGGGCACACCTGCTCGCACGGCGCGTTTTCGCAGTGCTGGCACAGCATCGGTTGAAAGTGCGCGCGCGGCGTAGCCAGGTCCCCCTCGTAGTAGGAGTCAATCCGAATCCACTGCATGTTGCGCCCGACCTTCACCTGGTGCTTGCCGATGGCCGGAATGTTGTTCTCCGCATAGCAGCTCACCACGCACGCGTTGCACCCCACGCAGGAGTTCAGGTCAATCGACATCCCCCACGCATTCGCGTCATAGCGGTAGGCGGGGAACATGCTCGTCGTCGGCTCCGGCGTATCCCGCCCCTCACCCTCCTGCGCAAACTCCGGATCCTTGCGGTACTCTCCCAGCGTCGCGTACCGGATGATCCCCCGTACCTCCGCCTCGTTCGCCTCGAGCGAGTGCGTGCCCGACCCATCGCCTCCCGCCGCATGCCCGCGGTGGTCGATGTAGTGGCTCTTGGTCACCGCAAACTCGGCCCGCTCGCCCGTCCTGCGCACCGTCGCCTCGACCATCAGCGGCGAGCCTGACGTGCGTACCGCGGCCGCGTTGTAGCCGTGCCCGATCCCCACCCGGCCCACTACCGACCGGCCCTGCCCCAGCGTCAGCGTGACCTGTCCATCGGCGTGGCCCGGCACCGCCAGCACCGGCGCAAGCAGCTGGTAGCCGTGCGCCTGGCCCTGCGCCGGCACCGTGATCTCGATCAGGTCGCCTTCTTCCAGCTGCAGCGCATCGAGCGTCCGGTGCGACACCATCGCCGCATTGTCCCAGGACAGGTTCGTCACCGGCCTCGGTATCTCCTGCATCCACGCGATATTCGCGTACCGCCCGTCATACACGCCGTAGTCCGCGCGAAAGACCACCGTCACCGACGAAGCCGAGGGCTTGCCGGCCTGCGCAAAGGCGGTAGAGACCGGCCTCGCGCTCACGCTCTTCGCAGCAAAGGCCGTGTTCGCCAGAAAACCATCATGCAGCGCCTTGCGCCACGCCGCATCCCCCGCCGCCCCGCCAAACTGCGGCCAGGTCCCACGCACCGCGTCATAAGCCGACAGCAGCGGCTCCTCTAGCATCGCCTGCAGAATATGGTGCGGCTGCTTGCCCTCATAGAGGGGAGCGATCATCGGCTGCACGATCGTCACCGTCCCGTCGTAGGCGCGCGCGTCCGACCAGCTCTCGAGATAATGCGCGCTGTGGATGTGCCACTCGGAGACCGCCGCCGTCTCGTCCGGATACGCGCTCAGCGTTGCGATGGTCCGCACTTTCTTGAGCGCCGCGTCAAAGTTCAGATCGACCGGCGCCGCGTACACCGGGTTCGTCTCGAGGATCACCAGCCAGTCCACCCGGCCCGCGTTCATGTCCGCCACCAGCGACTTCAAATCCTCGCCCTGGATCGACGGCATCGGGTTCACGGTCTCCGTGTACACCACCGTCTTGCCCACCGCGCCCAGCGCCTGGTTGATGGCCATCGCTGCCAGGTGCACCGCCACGCTCTGCTGCTCGCCCGGGATCGCCACCGCGCTCGCGCCCGCCGCCTTCATATCCTTGGCCACCGCGGCCAGGAACTTCTGCTGCGCCGCCGTCCACCCAGCCCCGCCTGCCGCCGCGCCCGGCGCCCCGAGCTCCGCCGCCAGCGCCCAGGCAAAGGGCGCCACCAGCGCCGCATTCATCGGCAGCCGGTGCTCCGCCTTCAGCCCCGTGGTCGTCGTCATGCTCTCGACCGCGTACATCCGGTTCATGCTCGACCCCGGCCCCTGGTCCAGCTTCCGCCGCCGCGCATAGTCCCCGGCCAGCCGGTGGAACCCCGGATGCGTGATCCCCGACAGGAAGTCCGCGTCCAGCGAAAGAATCACGTCCGCCTGGTCCAGCCGGTACTGCGCGTCGTAGTCGCCGCCCAGCCCCTGCCGCGACGCAGCCCGCGCCGAGTCGCGATTCACCGGCTCCCACTGCACAAACTTCGCCTGCGGATATCCCGCCTGCGCCTTCTTCCACTGCGCCGCAAGCGTCGGCGACGTCACCGTCTCCGACAAAAAGTAGAGCCCCGCCCCGCCCCCGGACTTCTTGATCGCCAGCATCGACTGGAACTGCTCAAGAAACGCCGCCCACTCCCGCGTCTCCCCCCGGTAGCTGATCCTCTGCGCCCGGTCCGGGTCATAGAGCCCCAGCAGCGTTCCCTGCGTAATCGCGTCTGAAGCCCCGCGCGTCACCGGGTGCTCCGGGTTGCCGTCCACCTTGATCGGCCGGAACGCATCCGACTTCACCACCAGCGGCACCGCCCCGGTTGGGAACGGATGCGCCGTCGCAAAGTACATCGGGCGCCCCAGCACCAGGTCTTCCGGCGCCTTCACATACGGATAAATCGCCTCATCCGGCTGCTTGGTGCACCCCGCCAGGCCGGCCAGCGCCAGCGAGGCCCCGGCCAGCTTCATGAAGCCGCGCCGCGTTACCGGGTCAATCCACTCCGAGGCCTGCAGCGGAAACTCCCGCTCCAGCATCTGGCCAAACTCAGGCGTCTCCGCCAGCTCCTCCGCCGAGCGCCAGAAGTGCTTTGCCGCACTCCCCCGCGTCCGCAACTGGTCGAGCGTCAGCCCGCCTGCCGCCCCGACTGCTGTCTCGTCCGGTCCGTCCACCTGCACAAACGGGTGCCCCTCTTCGCTCCGCTTCGTCATCTTGGTCTCAAAGCCCTCGGCACTCATCGGTGGCAGACCTCGCAGCTCGACAGCTCGCGCGGCGAACGGATGTGATAGTGCTCGATCAGGTATCCGCCCAGCGCCGCCTGGCTTGTAAACCGCACGTACGCGGCCGCCCCCAGGCGCTGCGCCACCTGCACGCTGGCCGGCGCATTGCCCGGCACCGCAGCTGCGCCTGCCTCAGCCGGCAACGCCAGGCCCGGACCACTGTCTGAGACCATCTGCCCATGCAGCCCGGTCGGCGCGCCGGCCGCCGGCATCGTCAATGCCGCCTCGTCTGCAGCCGTGCCCACGCTCGTGCCCGGCGCCGCGCTTACGCAACTCACCGTCTGCGCCGTCGGCACCCCCGTCGGCCCGCCCACCGCCTTGCACCATACCGGGTGCAGCGGGCTCGGCTCCGCCCACGCCATGTTGTAGATCTCACCCACCGGCCGCAGGTTCTTCGCCGGGTTCCGGTGGCAGTTCAGGCACCACTCCATCTGCAGCGTGTTCTGCTGGTACATGATCGGCATCTCGTCCACCCGCCCATGGCACGACGAGCAGCCCAGCCCCTTGTTCACATGGATCTGGTGATTGAAGTAGGCGTAGTCCGGCAGGTCGTGCACCCGCGTCCAGGGCAGCGACTCGCCCGTCGCCCAGCTCTCCCGCACCGGCTCCAGCAGGTTCGCATTCGTCCAGATCTGCGCATGGCAGTTGATGCAGGTCTTGGTCGGCGGCACGCCCGCGTACGCCGCCTTCTCTACCGTCGTGTGGCAGTACTGGCACTGCAGCCCCAGCCCCTGCACATGGTGCTTGTGCGAGAAGGGCACCGGCTGGTCCGCCCTCTGCCCCTGCCGGGTTACCCACGGCGAGCGCTGCAGCTGATCGAGCGTCACTCCCAGCGCGATCACAATCAGCCCCGTCAGCACCAGGCTCATCCGCGCCAGTGCGTTCGAGCTGCGGTCAAAGATCTGCGGCATGCGATCTGTCCTTGTCCCGCTCGGTTTCCGTGAAGCGTTGCCGGGTCAAAAAGAAGGCGCTCCTGGCTCACGAAGCACCACACCTCTCAAAGGTTACTGAGAAAGATCACTATAGCTAGCTGCGAACCCAACGAGCAAGTGACTACCCTCACCTCGCTTGTGTGA
This sequence comes from Acidobacteriaceae bacterium, assembly GCA_036401435.1. Classification (GTDB taxonomy): domain Bacteria; phylum Acidobacteriota; class Terriglobia; order Terriglobales; family Acidobacteriaceae; genus EB88. Next base: position 6,436 of record DASWUY010000172.1, read on the forward strand.
GAGGCTGGATGCGCGCCCGCGCTCAACGCACCAGAGTCCCGCACCCCGGGCCGGCCATCGAATCGCAGAGGCCCACCCCACGCCGCACGCACACGCGGGCCCGAGCCTGCCAAGGATCGTCGCCAGGATCGTCGCCAAGCATTCCCCCCAAGCATTCCTCGAAGGAGCCGCCTCATGACCGACGGACGCCGAGCCGTGCGCTACAACGCCGCCCAGGCCTGCCTCGAGCTCGCCGCCGCCGACCCCAGGCTCGGCCAGCTCATCGAGGCAGCAGGCCCCTTCACCCTCCGCCTCAAGAGCCAGCACTCCCCCTTTGAAGCGCTCTTGGAGTCCATCCTCTACCAGCAGCTCCATGCCTCTGCCGCCTCCGCCATCCTCCGCCGACTCCTCGCCCTCTTCGGTGATATCCATCCCACGCCCCAGCTCCTGCTCGCCCAGCCCGACGAGGCCCTCCGCGCCGCTGGCCTCTCCCGCAGCAAAACCCTCGCCCTCCAGGACCTCGCCCGCCGCACCCTCGACGGCACCGTCCCCACCCTCGCCCAGATCCGCCGCCTGCCCGACGACGAGATCATCGCGCGGCTGACCGAGGTGCGCGGCATCGGCGCCTGGACCGTTGAAATGCTGCTCATCTTCCGCCTCGGCCGCCCCGACGTCTTCCCCCTCACCGACTACGGCGTCCGCAAAGGCTTCGCCCTCACCTTCAAACGCCTGCCCCGCTCCCGTCCCTTTGACGCCACCATGCTCGCCAAGCCCGCCGAGATGGAGCGCCGCGCCCGCAAGTGGCACCCCTGGCGCTCAGTCGCCAGCTGGTACCTCTGGCGCGCCGCAGACCTCTACAACAAACCCACTCCATCCCCGGAGTGACCGACGCGAGGGCCCCAGCACAAGGGCCTACTCCACACTGCGGCGAGAAGCAGTAGTAGCGCGCAGCGCTCGCAGTTCGTTGTCGCTGACTCTTACCTGCCCCAGGCCGCCCGCGAGCAGGCATCGCCCGATCGGCAAGCTCGCAAGACGGTAACGTGACTGCTGCACAGCAATGCGCCCGCAGCACCTTCCCACCCTGCTCTAATGGTCTGGGAAGGTTCATGAGCACACCGCCAACCACCACCGCCGCCCGCTACCTCTGCATCCACGGCCACTTCTACCAGCCGCCCCGCGAGAACCCCTGGCTCGAAACCGTCGAAACCCAGGACTCCGCCGCCCCCTACCACGACTGGAACGAACGCATCACCGCCGAGTGCTACGCCGCCAACGGCTCCTCCCGCATCCTCAACGAGCAGGGCCAGATCGTCCGCATCCTCAATAACTACGCCCGCATCAGCTTCAACTTCGGCCCCACGCTCCTCTCCTGGATGCAGGCCCAGGCCCCCCGCGCCTACCGCTCCATCCTCGACGCCGACAAGGACAGCAGCAAGCGCTTCCGCGGCCACGGCTCCGCCCTCGCCCAGGTCTACAACCACCTCATCATGCCGCTCGCCTCCGAGCGCGACAAACGCACCCAGATCGTCTGGGGCCTGGCCGACTTCGAACACCGCTTCGGCCGCCGCCCCGAAGGCATGTGGCTCGCCGAAACCGCAGTCGACACCCCGACTCTCGAGCTCCTCGCCGAGTACGGCATCCTCTACACCATCCTCGCCCCCCACCAGTGCGCCGCCGTCCGCCCCCTCGCCCCGCCCGCCGAGCCTGACGCTCCCTGGCACCCCACCCCCGACGCCTCCGTCGATACCCGCCAGCCCTACCTCGTGCGCCTGCCCAGCGGCCGCACCCTCTCTCTCTTCTTCTACGACGGGCCCCGCTCCCGCGCCATCGCCTTTGAGCGCCTGCTCGACTCGGGCGAGGGATTTGCCCGGCGCATGACCGCAGGCTTCGCCCACTCCGGCGATGACCTCGCCCCGGCCCGCCCCCAGCTCGTCCACGTCGCCACCGATGGCGAGAGCTACGGTCACCACCATCGCTACGGAGAGATGGCGCTCTCCTACGCCCTCAAGTTCACTGAGGAGAATGACCTCGCCACCCTCACCAACTACGGCGAGTTCCTCGAGCTGTCACCCCCCGGCTGGGAGGCGCGCATCGTCGAAGACACCAGCTGGAGCTGCGCCCATGGCATCGAGCGCTGGCGCGCCGACTGCGGCTGCAACGGCGGCAAGCC
>DASWUY010000173.1:0-1769 GCA_036401435.1 Acidobacteriaceae bacterium
CTTGGCCGACGCTGCTCGCCACTTCCTTCGAGAGAAGTTCTTGCGCGTGCGCACGGCCGTCGGCGGCGCCAACTTCCTGGTGGCCGAGACGGGCAGCGTGGTGGTTGTCGAGAGCGAAGGCAATGGCCGCATGTGCCTTACCCTGCCGGGCACGCTGATCACCGTTGCCGGCATCGACAAGGTGATACCGCGCTACCAGGACCTCGAAGTACTGCTGCAGCTGCTGCCCCGCAGCGCCACCGGCGAACGCATGAATCCCTACACCTCGGTGTGGGCCGGGGTGCGCGTCGGCGATGGTCCCCAATCCTTTCACGTGGTGCTGTTGGACAACGGGCGCACCGACGTCCTGGCCGACGCTCCCGCGCGCCAGACGCTCCACTGCATCCGCTGCGGCGCCTGCCAGAATGCCTGCCCGGTTTACCAGCAGACTGGCGGCCACGCGTATGGAAGCGTCTATGCCGGGCCCATCGGCGCCATCCTTACCCCGCAGCTCCAGCAGATGCAGCATGGCCGGTCACTGCCCTTTGCCTCCACCTTGTGCGGCGCCTGCTACGAGGTGTGCCCGGTCAAGATCAACATCCCCGAGGTGCTCCTGCACCTGCGCCACAGAGTGGTCGCGCAGTCCAGCTCCCTCTCGCCAGAGGCACTCGCCATGCGCCTGGCTGGTGCCGTCTTTCGCAGAGAGCGCCGCTTCCGTGCCGCCCAGCGGCTCGCGCGCATGGTGCAGCGGCCACTCGTGCAGGCGGATACCAGGGATGCCGCCGGGCACGAACTGAAGCCCGCGCGCCCGCTCGCGGATGAGCTATGGATCCGGTGGCTGCCGGGCGTTCTCGCCGGCTGGACCAGCAGGCGCGACCTGCCTGCGATCCCGGCGCAGAGTTTCCGCGAATGGTTTCAGAGCCGCTCGGCAGTGAGCAGGGCTGAGAACCGGACAGACGCGAAGCCGAACCCGGCGAGCTCGGGCGAAGGTCACCGGCCATGACCAACGAAGCCCGCCAGCAGATCCTCGCGCGCATCCGCTCCGCTGCCAGCACTGGCGCCTCAACCAGCGAGAGCGCCGCCGAAGCCTGGCTGCGCCTTCCCCGGGTCTACCATCGCCACGCGACGCTGGGCCAGGAAGCCATGCTCGACCTCTTCGAGAGCCGTGCGCGCGACTACGGAGCCGGCGTGCTGCGCGTGGCCACCGACCAGGTGGAGCAGGGCATCGCCGCACTGCTCGACGCCCGCGGCAAGCGGCGGCTGCTGCTGCCCTCCGGCTTTGCCGCCCCACTCCCTCCCGGCTATTCGTTTGTCGTCGATCCGGACCCGGTCACGGGCGCACTGCCCTCGGCGCAAATGGACCTGCTCGATGGAGTGATCACCGCCTGCACGGTCGCCATCGCTGAGACCGGCACGCTGGTGCTGCAGAGCGTGCCCGGGCAGGGGCGCCGCGCAGCTACGCTCGTGCCTGACTACCATCTCTGCCTGGTGCGCGTGGACCAGGTCGTTGAAACGGTCCCGGAAGGGATGGCGCGCCTGCTCCCCACCGCCCATCTGCCCACCACGCTGATCTCCGGCCCGTCGGCCACTGCCGATATCGAGATGACCCGCATTGAGGGAGTGCATGGGCCGCGCACGCTCGACGTGCTCCTGGTGCGGGACTAGGCCTCGTTCTTCCAGTAGCTCCCCAACGGGTAGGCGTAGGCCGCACGCGACTCAGGCTTGATCTCGATGCTGTAGCCGGGCTCCTCGGGCAGGTAGTACCGCCCGCGACGGACGACCACCGGCGT
>DASWUY010000174.1:0-4661 GCA_036401435.1 Acidobacteriaceae bacterium
GGCCAAAGCGGCAAGCGGGGCGGCCGAGGGCAAGCCGAACCTGAAGTCAGCGACAGAGATGTTTGAGGTGCTTCAGGCAGGACCGCTGGCCGGGTTGCGGCTGGGTCTGCTGCATGGCCGGCTGAGTGCGGACGACAAGGACGTGATGATGCGGCGCTACCAGCGGGGTGAGATCGATGTGCTGGTAGCAACGACGGTCATTGAGGTGGGGGTGGACGTACCGAATGCGACGGTGATGGTCATTGAGCACGCGGAGCGTTTTGGACTGGCGCAGATGCACCAACTCCGCGGGCGGGTGGGGCGTGGAAGCGCTAAATCATACTGTATCTTGGTGACCGGTGGACGCGTGTCCGAGGTTTCGGCAGAGCGATTAGCCGCGATGGTTCGGACGCAGAACGGCTTCGAGCTAGCCGAGTTGGACTTGGAACTGCGAGGTCCGGGCGAGTTTTTCGGGACGCGCCAGTCCGGCTTGCCAGACTTCCGAGTGGCCAACCTGCTGCGCGATCGCGAGCTGCTTGAGCAGGCGAAGCGAGAAGCGGCGAGCTTTGCAGCGGGCCCGGATAAGGAAGCCACAGCGGCGGAGAAAGCTGCGGTGTGGAATTGGCTGCGCGACGCCTGGCAGCGTAGGTATGGACTTGTAAACGCCGGTTGATCATGCTGCCTCCCTGGATGCTGTATCTGCTTCCTCGCTGGCCCACGCGGTGTCGCTGTGGGTGAAGACGGTGAGCTGCAGGCGGACGATCTCCTGAGCCCTGGTCTCCAGCAGGTACATGGTGCATTGGCATAGCCCGGTCAACTGAAGGTGTGCTTCCTGGCTGAGGGCCATGCCGGCCGCGACCAGGATGCTGTACATCTCAACGCAGTTGGCGCGCGGGAACTCGAAATCGATCTCCGCGCACTCCTCGCCCTGGATGGTACGGCTGAGGACCCAGCCGCCGCAGGCACTGACCGCCCCGGCCAGGAAGCGCAGCACCCGCTCCGGGCAGTCCGAGCTATCGGCGACCAGCAGCAGGTTCCAGTCCGAGGGTTGGTCCAATGCCTTCATACTTGTCTGATCGACCGCGTTCCAGGGATGCTTAGCGTTTCTTTTCGATCTTTGGTTCCAACCTGGCGATAACTTCGGGTACATGACGTCAAGGGGAGGCTCCTGAGTGTAGAAACTGCGTGCCGCTGCACGTTGCCAGTAAGTTATACCTGCTTTTCGGGAAGGATGTTCATACGGCCGAAGTTCGGCCTGTTACGGAGGATAAGCGCCGCGACGACGATTGGAGGCCAAGCCGCCTCTCTGCCGTGCCGCCGCTTCGCTGCGGGCCTGGACCTGCAGGGGGAAGTCGGGCGGAGACGCAGGTAGCATCAGAGGTGACATGCTCGTCGGGACCGGCATTGACGTGGTGGAGATCGGGCGGATCGAGAAGATGATCGAGCGGTTTGGCGATCATTTCCTGAAACGCATCTATAGCAGTGGAGAAATCGAGTACTGCCTCAGGAAACGACAGAGTGGAGAGAGCTTTGCCGCACGGTTTGCTGCCAAAGAGGCAGGAGCGAAGGCGCTGGGGACAGGTATCCAGCATGGCATCGGGTGGAAAGAGCTGGAGGTGGTGCGCGCGCCGGGCAGGCGGCCGGAACTGGTGCTGCACGGGCGAGCCCGGGAGAGAGCCCTGCACCTGGGAGTGACGACAATCCTGATGGCGATCACGCATGGCGCAGGGGTGGCCATCGCGACGGTACACATGGAGAGCGCGTGAACAGGCCCGGGCGGTGGGCGGAGAGCCGTGCTCTCCGGCCGCGGGGCGGGGCAAGCGCGGTTCTCTGCTATGCTCGCAGCGGGTAGCGAGAAGAGCCGCGCCTATGCTGCGGTAGGACGTTTTCGCTGTAGGAGGTTTGTGCCCAGCCAGCAGGAAGTGCATTGGTCAGAACTGAAGGTAGGCGTGCTGGTGTTTCTCGCCATCGTCGCGCTGATGGCGCTGGTGCTGCTGATGTCGGGCAGCACGGGGGGCCTGTTCACGGGAAAGCTGACGATCCGCTCCTACTTCCAGAACTCGGCGGGGCTGAAGGAGGGCGGGTCGGTGACGCTTGAGGGGGTGACGGTGGGGACGGTGAAGACGATCCGCATCGTGCCGGATCGCAAGCCGACGCCGGTCGAGGTGACGATGCGGATCAGCCAGAAGTATGCTTCCGCGATCCGCCAGGACTCCAAGGCGAGCCTGGTGACGCAGGGCGTACTCGGCGACACGGATGTGGACATCGACAGCAACCTCGCGACCAGGCCGCAGATTGCCGACAATGGCGAGCTGGGTACCAACGAATCGCCGAGCCTGACCGACGTGATCAAGTCCAGTCAGGGCACCATCGAGCAGTTGAACACGATCCTGGCCAAGGTCAACACGCTGGTGGATGCGCTGAGCACGGGCAAGGGCTCGATCGGCAAGCTGATCAACGACCCTGCCCTGTATGACCGGGCGGTGGGTACGGTCAGTCAGCTGCAGGGCATCGTGGACGAGATTGGGAATGGCAAGGGTTCCATCGGAAAGCTGTTCACCGATGAAACACTCTACAACCGGGCCAACGACGCAGTGGCGCGGCTGGATGACATGAGCAAGCAGATCGATTCGGGACAGGGAACGGTGGGCAAGCTGCTCAAGGACCCTTCGCTCTACAACAATCTTCAGCAATCCACCGACAGCCTGAACAAGCTGCTGGCGGACGTCAATGCAGGCCGGGGCGGTCTGGGGCTGGTCGCGCATGATCCGGCCTTTGCGCAGAAGCTGAGCGACACGGTAACGCGGCTGGACTCCATCCTGGCGCGGGCTGACAACGGTGAGGGTACGCTGGGCCAGCTGGTGCGCAACCCGGCGCTCTATGACCACGCAGACGAGATGCTGGCGAACGCAAACCACCTGGTGACGGCGATCCGCGAGAACCCGAAGACCTACCTCACCTTCCACGTCAAAATCTTCTGACCTGGCAGCGGGCGTGGTGCATTGCCCCCCCTGCCAGAGATTTCGATAGCCTGAAGCAACCTCCCTCGGCTGCCTGCCATTTTATGAAATAACCCCGGTCTATCCAGAGGAAACCATGCGAGTTCTTGCTGCTCTCTCCGTGCTGCTGCTCACCGGCAACCTTGCCTTTGCCCAATCCAACGCGCCGGTCGCGGATGCTGCTGCCTCCGGCCAGGCACCGACCGAGCCGAAGCCCCTGCGCAGCTTCGACGTGAGCGCGATTGACAAGACTGCCGACCCTTGCAGCGACTTTTACGCCTACGCCTGCGGGAACTGGCGCAAGAATAATCCGATCCCCTCAGACCAGGCTCGTTGGGGCACCTTTAACCAGCTGGCCGAGCGCAACCGCTACCTGCTCTACACCGAGCTGAAGCAGGCGGCTTACGCGCCGAAGAGTGCGCTGCAAAAGCAGTATGGGGACTACTTTGCGGCGTGCATGGACGTGGACAAGGTGAATGCATTGGGGGACAAGCCGCTGCTGCCGACGCTCGCGGCCATTGATGCGCTCTCGGACAAGAGGGGGATTGCGCGGCTGCTGGGGGACCGGAAGCTGTTGGCGGGCGGCTTTGTGGGGCTGGGCGTGCAGCAGGATCAGAAGGATTCCACGCAGCAGATCGCTTCCGTTGGGCAGGGGGGCCTGTCGCTGCCGGACCGCGACTACTACCTGCTGGACGATGAGCGTATGAAGAAGATTCGCACGCAGTACGTGGACTACATGGTCACGCTGTTCAAGCTGCTGGGCGACACGCCGGAGAAGGCGGCGGCGGAGGCCAAGGATGTGCTGACGATCGAGACGGCGCTGGCCAAGGGCTCCATGCCGCGCGTCGAGATGCGGAACCCGGACAATGTGTACCACCCGATGACCGTGACTCAGCTGGAAACCCTGACGCCGCAGTTTGACTGGGCGCGCTTTATCGCCGAGCTGCAGCCGCCGAAGTTCACCAGCCTGAACGTGCGGCAGCCTGACTACCTGAAGACGATGAACGCGGTGATTGAGGAACAGAGCCTGCCGGCGCTGAAGAGCTACCTGCGCTTCCACGCCGCCAATGGCGAGGCTCCTTTGCTCTCCGCGCCCTTTGACGAGGCGCACTTCGCCTTCTTTAACCGGACGCTGCTGGGGCAGGCGGAGCAGCCGGCCCGGTGGAAGCGGTGCACCACTATCACGGATAACGAGCTGGGCGAGGCGGTGGGGCAGGACTGGGTGAAGCAGAACTTTCCGCCCGAGGCCAAGGCCAACATGGAGAAGCTGGTAGCGGCGCTGAAGACGGCGCTGGGCCAGGACATTGAGCAGCTGCCATGGATGTCGGATGAGACCAAGAAGCAGGCCGAGATCAAGCTGGAGTCGTTCCGGCAGAAGATCGGCTATCCGGAGAAGTGGCGCGACTACTCCCAGGTTGCAGTCAAGCGGGATGACTATGCCGGCAACGTACTGCGCTCCACGATCTTTAACCAGGATTATGAGCTGAACCACATTGGAAAGCCGGTAGACGAGAAGGAGTGGGGGATGACGCCGCCTACGGTCAACGCCTACTACAACCCCGCGCAGAACGACATCAACTTCCCGGCCGGCATTTTGCAGCCGCCGTTCTACTCCTACTCGGCTGACCCGGCGGTGAACTTTGGCGCCATTGGCGTGGTGATCGGCCACGAGATGACGCACGG
>DASWUY010000175.1:0-6500 GCA_036401435.1 Acidobacteriaceae bacterium
ACCCAGCGCCCGTGCTGCCTCGACAAACTCGCGCTCGCGCACGGCCAGCACCTGCGCTCGCACCAGCCGCGCATAGCCCACCCACCCGCCGATGGAGAGCGCGAGCACAAGATTGAGCAGGCCTGGTCCGAGGAAAGCGACAAAGGCAATGGCCAGCAGGATCCCAGGCAGAGCCAGGAAGGCATTCATGACAAAGATGTTCAGCGCGGTATCGAGCACGCCGCCATAAAAACCCGCCAGCCCACCCAGCAGCAGGCCCAGTGTGAGCGAACAGGCGACCACAGACGTGGCCACGATCAGCGAGACGCGGGCGCCGAAGATGATGCGCGAGAGGATGTCGCGGCCGAGCTCATCGGTGCCGAACCAGTGCGCGCTGCTGGGGCCGGCGAGCCGGTGCACCAGGTCAATCGATGCCGGCGAGTAGGGCGCCAGCGCGGGCGCCAGTAACGCCAGCACCAGGAAGAGCGCCACGAGCAGCAGCCCTGCTACTGCGAGCGGCTGGCGCCCGGCCGCGCGGCCCAGGCGTGCGAGGCTGGTTGGGGGCAGGTCCGCCAACGCGGGGCTAGAGCGGCTCGACATAGTCCAGATGGGCTGCGTGCGGGATGATGCCACGCTCGTGTCCCATCTCAAGCAGCCTGCGAATGGCCTCGCGTCCGTCCGCGCCGTAGCTCAACGTGCGCTCGTTCACGTACATGCCCACAAACTTGTCAGCCAGCGCCGGCTCCAGGTCCCGCGCAAACTGCATGGCATAGGCCAGCGCCGACTCGCGATGATCAAGCCCGTGCTGGATGGAGTCGCGCAGTGCCCGCGTGGTGATCTGCATGGCCTCGCGTCCCAGCGAGCGCTTGATCGCGTTGCCGCCCAGCGGCAGCGGCAGCTGGGTCTGCTCGCGCCACCAAATCCCCAGGTCCAGGATCCGGTTCAGCCCGTTGTTTCCATAGGTCAGCTGGCCCTCGTGGATGATCAGCCCTGCCTGGTACTTGCCTGCAAGCACCTGCGGAATGATCTCGTCGAAAGGAACCGTCTCCGTTTCGATTTCCGGCGCAAACAGCTTCAGCGCCAGGTAGGCGGTGGTCAGCGTGCCCGGAACGGCAATCCTGATCTTCCTGATTTCGTCCAGCGTGTACCGGTGCGGCGCCACGATCATGGGCCCGTAGTTCTCGCCGACTGAGCCGCCGCACGCCATCAGCGCGTAGTTGTCCTGCAGGTACGGGTAGGCGTGGAAGGAGATGGCGGTCACGTCGTAGAACGCCTCGTGCAAGGCCTTGTGGTTCAGCGTCTCGATATCGCAGAGCACGTGCGAGAACTTGTAGCCCGGCACACGGATCTTGTTGGTGGCCAGGCCATAAAACATGAAGGCATCATCGGAGTCGGGACTGTGCGCGATGGAGATCTCGCGCACGCCGGAGGACTCTGCCAGGTCAGTGCGCGGTATCACGGGGGTAGTGGCCACGAGTGCTCATCTTCCTTTCTGCTGCTTGTCGCGGGCGGGGGCTGCGCGTCCGCCGGTCTGCATCCACTGGCTCTCGCGCCACAGGCATGAGCCAGCTTGGATGCGGCGTCTGGTTCCGTCACATTGCCCCGCCCGGCCAAGGGTTTTCTCTTCAAGACTACTCCCCGCCACACCCGGGCGCAGAGCGAGGTCCGGCTACTCTCTGGCTCCTGTGTGTTCCATCAAACGCTGCGCGATCTCGCCCGGGACCATCCGGTTGCAAGCAGCGCCGCCAGCACGGCTTTGATCGCGTCACCGGCGACGAAGGGAAGCACCGCCTGGTGGTAGACCACCGCCGCGGGCCGATGCGTGAGTACGCCCAGCCACCCGGCGCCCGCGGCCAGGATCAGCACGCTGGCCGCGACGGCGCCGAGCAGCGCCTGCCCCAGTCGCTGTCGCCCCCCTGGCCAGGGCAGCACGCGCGACAGTGCGCCGGCCACCGCCGCCGCGGCCGGATAGCACAGCAGGTAGCCGCCCGTCGGACCCAGCAGTTGTGCCAGTCCGCCAGGCCCCTGGGGCGTAAATACCGGCAATCCCACGGCCCCTTCAAGCAGGTAAGCCGCCATCGTCAGCGCTCCCAGCGAAGGGCCGAGCACCAGCCCCACCAGCAGCACCGCAAAGGGTTGCAGGGTCATCGGCACGGGCGTGAAGAAGAGCGGCACGGAAAGGTGCGCGCAAGCCGCGACAAACGCCGTGCCAACCAGCACGGCCACGGTGCGTCGCGCCGGCAGTGTGGAGGCGTCGGGCCGGGTTGCAGACTCCTCTACGGTATGGGGCATATGGTCTCCTGTTCGCATCTCGCGGCCTGGGCCCTGAGGCCAGGCTGGCTAGGGCTTTGCCTCCGGGCGCTCCTGGTCGTCCGGGTCAGCGCCCCCGCCCTTGAGGCTGAGGCCGCCGGTGCGCGCCGGGCGCCGCTGCCTCAGCACACTCCGCGCCATGGCGTAGGCGGCCCACACCAGGGCAGCAATACTGGCAACGAACACTAGGTAGAGAAAGCGCATTGCGTCGGCGAAGGTCAAGCATACCAAATGCCACCCCGGCAGGGTGGCTCACGCGCCGCCGCAGCACTCCCCATGCTGGGCGCGTTACCATGTCTCCGCGCATCCTAAACTGCCGTGCTTGCTTCCAGGGCACGGGACCGCGTGCCAGGCACAAGAGCTGCCGCGACAGAAGAAAGAGCAGGAAAGACATGCCGACAGAGATCAAGTTCGGAACCTCAGGGTGGCGCGCGATCGTCGCCGAAGAGTTCACCATGGCCAACATCCGGCGCGCCGTCACGGGCATTGCCAGGTACGTCGCCTCGCAGCCAGGCGCCCACACGGTACTGGTCGGCCGCGACCCACGCTTCCTGGGGGAGACCTTTGTCGCGGAGGCGGCGCGGCTGCTCAGCGCGAACGGCGTCACCCCGCTCGTCATCCCTGACGCAGCGCCTACGCCCGCCATCTCCTACGCCGTGCGCGAGCACAAGGCCGGCGGTGCTATCAACTTCACCGCGTCGCACAATCCGCCGGAGTACAACGGCATCAAGTTCTCGACGCCCGACGGTGCGCCAGCCCTGCCGGAAACGACCAGGCAGATCGAGGCCAGGATCGCCGAGCTCGGCGATACCGTTGTGCCCTCGCCGGGCGGCGACGCGACCTTTGAGCAGATCGATGTCAAGCCGATGTACCTCAAGCGCCTGGCTGAGATCATCGATCTCGGCGTCATCCAGAAGTCGGGCCTCAAGGTGGTGTTTGATCCATTCTGGGGCGCGGCCCGGGGGTACAGCTCCGACCTGCTGCGCGACCACGGCGTGCCGGTTGAAACCGTGCACGACTTCCGCGACGTGCTCTTTGGCGGGCACGCGCCCGAGCCGGATGGAGAGCTGCTGGACCCCTGCCGCACGCGGATGAAGGAGGCCGGCGCCGGCATCGGCATCGCCACAGACGGCGACGCCGACCGCTTCGGCATCGTCGATGAGGATGGCACCTACATCCAGCCCGGCTACATCATCGCCCTGCTGCTGGAGTACCTGATGGAGACGCGCGGATGGAAGCACGGCGTGGCCAAGTCCGTCGCCACCACCAACCTGATCAACGCCGTGGCTGAGAAGCATGGGATTGAGCTCTACGAGACCCCGGTTGGGTTCAAGTACATCGGCGAGCTCATCATCGCAGACAAGATCATCATCGGTGGCGAAGAGAGTGCAGGCCTGACCATTCGCGGCCACGTGCCCGAGAAGGACGGCGTGCTGGCCGGGCTGCTGGTGGCAGAGATGGTGGCGCGCCGGGGCAAGAACCTGGGTTCCCAACTCAAGGACCTGTTTGCTGAAGTAGGTTCCTTCTACCCCCATCGCGAGAACTTCCGCTTGACCCCTGAAGTGAAAGAGAAGTTCACTGAGAAGGTGAAGGGCGACCCGGCAGAGCTGGGCGGCCGCAAGGTATCGAGCATCGTCCGCACCGATGGTCTCAAGCTGATCCTCGATGATGGATCGTGGGTCTGCTATCGCCTGAGCGGCACCGAGCCTGTGGTGCGCGTCTACACCGAGGTGCGCAACGAAGCCGACAGTGTCGCGTTCAGCAAGGCCGCGAAGGATTGGGTGATGGAGTAAAGTCCATTGCCACAGAGGAATTTGCAACCGCCTGAGGCAATTCATCATGCAGCCCACAGCCACCCATTCCGTACCGCGCTCCAGGCATGCACTCGATGGCCTGCACCGTCGCCTCGCGACGGGGGCCGCGGTGGCGGTTGCCCTGGGTTTCGCCTACCACGCTGTCATCGGGCACAACGGCATCACGGCCTATGCGCAGAAGCGCAGCGAGGACCGCGCTCTCACTCAGCAGATCCGTACCCTGCAGAGCGAGAACGCGCGCCTCAGGACGCATGTCGAGCATCTGCAGAACGATCCCGACGCCATTGAGCACGAGGCGCGGGAGCAGCTGCACTATGCCCGCCGGGGGGAAGTCATCTACACCCTGGAGGACGCTCCCGCCACGCGGAGCGCACCGCAAAGCCCCGCGCCCAGCGCAAAGCCGACGGCGCGGCGGTAGGCCGATGCTGGCCGTGCGGGTCTTCCTGCACGCTCGTCTCGCTCTCGTCCTGATGGGGCTTGTCTGCTGCCTCGCTGTTGCCGCGCAAACGCCTTCGGGCGACAGAGGCGTAGTCGGAGACCCGCCGGCGCCGGCCGCCGAGCCAGGCTCGCTCCTCGCCCAGCCAGACGATGTGCAGACCCTCTTCCGCCTCATGAATGAGTTTCGCGCCGGGCATGGCCTGGCTGCGTTTGCCTGGAGCCCGCCACTTGCTGCGGCTGCCCGGGCGCATGCCGGGCGCATGGCCGCCGCGGGCAGCGGGCTGTCGCATCGCTATGACGACGAGCCCGACCTCGCCACCCGCGCCAGCGCGGCCGGTGCGCACTTCAGCAGCATCGCCGAGAACATCGCTCAGGGCTATGGCGCTGAGGCCATCGCGAAGCAGTGGATCACCTCCGTGCCCCACAGCGCCAACCTGCTTGACCCGCGCATGAATGCGGTGGGCATCGCCATGGTGCACGCGGGGAGCACGCGGTATGCGGTCGAAGACCTTGCCGCGGCCTTCCTGGCGCTCGACCCGCCGGCGGTCCAGCGCCAGGTAGAAGAGGAGCTGCGCGGTCTGGAGCGAAGCTCTGCCGGGGGCAGGGAGTGGCTGGTGCTGGGTGTCGATCCGGAGCAGGCCCGCCATGTCTGAGCGGAGAGCGCCGCCTCCGGCAAGGGCAAGGTGCCGTACTGGACAGCGGCGTTCGTGGCCACGTGGCAGGGGTCAGACTTGACGCTGCCGCCCGCGCTGGTCACGGCTGTGCTCAGCCACCAGTACCACACCGCGGCGATCGGCGCCTGCCCTCGGGCCGGCAGTGCCGACCCTGGCTTTACCGGCTACAAGGTCACCGTCCTGCTGCAGTAGTCCCCACACTAAACAAGGACCACAGGCTCGCACCCGTCGAGCAGGGGGTGCACCTGCCACTGGTTCTGCGGCTGATTCTGCAGTTCGATGGTGGTCGTTGAGGTCGCGTCGCCGAGAGCGGTGGCCCAGAACGCTTCAAGATCGTTGAGGTCAGGGGGCCAAACGCCCTTGCAGTTGCACAGGGGTGTGCAGAACTTGATCGGGTGGATTTCGTTCCAGCCGCTAGGTTGGTGGCCGGAGTCGTAGACCCAGGAGCCGGCGACGACCAGGATGTCTCCGGGATGGAGTTCGCCGCCGAGTGCGGGGTTTTCATCTGCGGGGCTGGCGTAGTCGTTGGCGCCCACTGCAGCGCCAATGGCGAGGACGATGAGACTCAGCAGGGCGAGAATGAGAGCGAGGATCGCTCCCAAAGGGAAAGGAACGAAGAGACACACGAAGAATGCCGCGATGGCAACGGCGAGTGAGACCGAAGCAGCGAGCAGGAAGTCGTGTACGCCGGCACCTTCGAACTCGCAGTGAAATGTCTCTGCGATTTGTCCCGTCGGTTGATAGGTGCCGGGGTGGCCGGTGAAAGGCATCCCTATGTTCTGGGTGGCGGGCTGCTGGGAGACAAGGAAGCCGTAGGGTGTGCTGGCGTCCACGGCAGCCTGTGAGTCGCCGGGCAGATTGGGTGCGATGAGCAGGCCAAAGCTATAGTCCGTGTCCAGGCTGTCCGGGAAGGTGTTTCCCGAGGGCGGAAGAAGGTCAATGACCATGCCGATGGCCAGCTGATCACTGCCGTCTGGCTGGGTCAAGTTGAGAGGAGGGGGAAGGCAGATAAGACGTTGATGGAGGAACCAGTAGCAGTACCCCACGATCCAAGCGGCGGCGGCGACGGGAATCAGGGCGAGCAGACACAATGGGTCGACGAGAGCAGCCATCACGCCGAGAGGGGTGACGACGCCCGCCGAGACGATGGTCGCCTGGACATAGACGCTCGACTTGTCAAAGAAAGCGGCGTCGATGCAGGTGGTGTACCGCTTGTACGGCGGGAATCCCATCTTTTGAGCCTCCGCTAGGGGACGTTTACGGTGAGGGTGACGCCGCCAGCCAT
>DASWUY010000176.1:0-1755 GCA_036401435.1 Acidobacteriaceae bacterium
ACGGAAGGCGATCGGGGCGACGCGGTCCAATATCCTGGTGCAGTTTACGGTGGAGGCGATCACGCTGTGCGCGATTGGCGGGGTGATCGGGGTGCTGCTGGGCGCGGTGATTACCTACGCGGTGCGGCTGGCGCTGGGGGAGACGCTGCCGGCGAGCATGTCGATGCTGTGGACGGGGATTGCGTTTTTCACCTCGTGCATGATCGGGCTGGTGTTTGGGATCTACCCGGCGTGGAAGGCAGCGAACCTGGATCCGATCGAGGCGCTGCGGTACGAATAGGGCCATGCTGGATTGAGGTGGATGCTGGCCGGGATTGTCTCCGTGGTAACAGCCCTGCTCGCGCTGGCAGGGCTGGCGTTCTGCTGTGTGGCGATGTGGGGGGCGCGGGCCTTTGCGCGCGAGGTTCAGCGTGAGGTTCGGGATGAGGTTCGGCGGGCCCGCGTGTCTGGGGAGAACGCAGACGAGTTTGCTCCCGGGGTCAGCATTCTGAAACCGCTGAAAGGGCTGGACCCGAGCCTCCATGAGGCACTGGCGAGCCACTGCCGGCAGGAGTATGCCGGGGCGGTGGAGATGCTGTTCGGGCTGGCGGACCTGGGGGATCCGGCTGCGGCCGTGATTGCGGAGTTGCAGCGGGAGTTTCCAATGGCTACGCTGCGCGTGGTGCATTGCCCTGCCGTGCTGGGGGCGAATGGCAAGGTCAGCAACCTGGTGCAGATGCTCCCGCATGCGCGGTATGAGCACATCCTGATCAGTGATGGCGATATTCGCGTGGGCGCTCGGTATCTGCGGGGGGTGATGGGGGCGTTTGCGCCGGCTGCGGTCGGGGGAGGGCCTGTCGGCCTGGTGACGGCGCCCTACCGGGGGAGAACGCACGGGCGGCTGCGCTCGTCGGGCGGGGAGGCGTCGGCGACGCTCGGCTCGCGGCTGGAGGCGCTGGCGATCGCGACGGATTTCTTTCCCGGGGTGCTGACGGCGCGGTTGCTGGAGGGCGGGGTGCGGTTCGGGTTGGGATCGACGCTGGCGACGACGCGCGAGGCGCTGGCGGCGATCGGCGGGCTGGGAACGCTGGTGAACCACCTGGCGGACGATTACGAGCTGGGGGCGCGGCTGCGAGGAGCCGGGTACAGGGTTGTGCTTTCGGGCGAGGTGGTTGAGACTTCTGTCGTGGCGTACAGACTCAAGGGTTATTGGGAGCACCAGCTGCGGTGGGCGCGGTCGATGCGCGACTCGCGCAGGCAGGGGTATGTGGGGCTGGGATGCACGTACGCGGTGCCTTGGGCGGGGCTGCACGTGGTGGCCGCCGGGGGGAGCCCCGGGAGCCTGGCGCTGCTGAGCCTGGTGCTGCTCGCGCGCGTGGCGGTTGCGCTGTCGATTGGGGTGGGGCTGCTGGGGGATGGGCAGGTGCTGCGCGACCTGTGGCTGCTGCCGCTGCGGGACTGCCTGGGGTTGCTGCTATGGGCGTGGAGCTATGCGGAGGACACGGTGCTGTGGCGAGGGGAGCGGATGCACCTGAAGCGAGGGGTACTGACGCGCAAGTGAGGAGTGCCTGGCTAGGCTGCAGGTGCCCTGGGTGGAAGCCGCTGCCTGATGCGAGGGCGCTGCTTTCTTAGCGACGGTGCCGTGGTGTGGGTGCAGGCAGGGGCCAGCTTATAGTGGAGGCTGGGCAGACAGCTGATGACAACACCTCTGGTGACTCTTCCGAAGCCGGCTGCGGCGCCAAGCGGACCGGCGACGGGGCTGATTTACAACGACTG
>DASWUY010000177.1:0-8956 GCA_036401435.1 Acidobacteriaceae bacterium
CGACGTCTTCTCCGCCGGCACCATCGCCCTCATCAGCGCCTGCGTGGGTGTTGAGGTCACCGCCTCCTTCCTGCTCGTCACCTACACCTATCTGGAAGAGCTCACCGCTCCGCAGCAGGAGTAGCCCCATGCCGCACATCCTCAACATGCTGCCCTACGTGGTCGCCGCCTGGCTCTTCTGCTGCGGCCTCTACGGGCTCGTCACCAGCCGCCACCTGGTCCACTTCGTCATCTGTCTTGCCATCCTGCAGACCTCCACCTACATGCTGCTGTTGGGCATCGGCTATCGCGTGCAGGGGGCCGCTCCCGTCTTTGCCGACATCAACCCCGGCCGCACCACGGTTGACCCTGTGGTGCAGGCGCTGATGCTCACCGATGTGGTGGTGGAAGCGGTGGTGGTGGCCCTGCTGCTGGCCATCGTCGTCAAGGCCTTTGAGAAATCAGGGACCGTGGACCCGGCCGACCTGCGCACCATGAAGGGCTGACCCGCACATGGCCGCCCCTAACGCCATCCCCGCGCTGCCCGTCGCCGTTCCCCTGCTCACCGCTGCCACGCTCGGCGCCCTGCGCAAGTGGCTGCCGCGGCCCCTCATCGACGCGACCGCTATAGGCGCCGCTGCGGCGACCCTTTGCCTCTCGGTTCTGCTGCTGCGGCTGGCCGAGCAGCACACGCTGGTCTACTGGTTTGGCAACTGGTACCCCCGCGGCCACATGGTCCTCGGCATCACCTTCCTGGTTGACCCGGCCGGGGCTGGGCTGGCCTCGCTGGCCGCCCTGCTTACCACCCTCGCCCTGCTCTTTTCCTGGCGCCAGCAGGACGCAGCAGACAACCACTACCAGCCGCTGATGCTCATCTTCCTCGCCGCCATGTGCGGCTTTGCGCTGACCGGCGACCTCTTCAACATGTTCGTCTTCTTCGAGCTGATGAGCACTGCCGCCTTTGCCCTCTGCGGCCTCAAGACGCTCGAACCGGCACCGCTCCAGGGCGCCTTCAACTTCGCCATCACCAACACCATTGCCGCCTTCATGGTGCTTACCGGCATCGCCCTGCTCTATGCCACCACCGGCGCGCTCAACCTCGCCCAGATCGGCGCGACGCTCGGCACCCGCCACGATCCGCTCGTCCTCTTCGCGTGTACGCTGCTCACCTCCGGCTTCCTGATCAAGGGCGCTATCGCTCCGTTCCACTTCTGGCTGGCAGACGCGCACGCAGTCGCGCCTACCCCAGTCTGCGTCCTGTTTTCGGGCATCATGGTGGAGCTTGGCCTCTATGCCGTGCTCCGCCTGCACATCACCCTCTTCCAGGGAACCTTCTCGGGCGCCCACGCTGCGCGCCTGCGCGCGATCCTCTTCGCCTTCGGCCTGCTGACGGCCATCCTCGGCGGCCTGATGTGCTACGCCGAGCACCACGCGAAGCGCCTGCTCGCCTTTTCCACCATCAGCCACTCCGGCCTGATGCTCCTGGCCATCGCCACCGGCACCCCGGTCGCCATCGCCGGCTTCTTCACCTACCTGCTGGCTCACGCGCTCATCAAGTCGGCACTCTTCTTTCTCTCCGGCATCCTGCTCCACCGGCTTCGCACCATCAGCGAGCCGCTTCTCTTCGGCCGCGGCAGACCGCTGCGCTACACCGGCCTGCTCTGGCTGCTGGCCTCGCTGGGGCTGGCCGGCGCGCCGCTCTTCCTCACCATGCACGGCGAGTCGCTCGTCTCGCATGCAGCCGAGGGACTGGGGCAGGCGTGGGTGCCCTACGCCTTCCTGCTGGCCGGTGCGCTCACCGCGGCGGCCGCCCTGCGCTTCGGCATGCGCACCTTCTGCGGCTGGGGGCAGGGGGGCATCAGCGATGCTGCTGCGGACGTGGGCGAACTCCCCGAGACCAGCGAATCTGACGCCACGATCTGCTGGTACCAGGTGGTCCCGCCCACCCTTTGCCTGGCTGCCGCCATTGCCTGCTGCCTGCTGCCTCGACTGCCTACGCAGATTCTCGACGCCGCCCTCCGCCTCCACGACCAGCCCGGCTACATTCAGACCGTCTACACCGGCACGGCCGCAGCCGCCACGCCGCTCGCAGCCGCAGACCTCTCGCATCGGGCCGCCGCCCTGCACGGCTCGCTTGCCGGCGTGCTCGCTCTCCTGCTGGCATCCACCTCGGTCTTTCGCCAGCGTCTGCCACGCGCTCTGCGCCTCGGCGCCTTCCTTGAAGGCCCCCTGCCCTGGCTCCGCAACCTTCAGAGCGGCCACCCCGGCGACTACGTGACCTGGATCGTCGTAGGTGCCGCCACCCTGGGCTGCTGCCTGCTCTTTCTTACCTGAGCCGGCAGATTCCCGCCCGCAGGCATCGCACATGAAATACTGAATCCTTGCATCCCAACCCTTGGGATGGAGGATTGCAAGCGATGGAAGAACGGGACTTTTTCGACGAGAAGCCGGAGCAGCGGACGCACTTTCTCACCTGTCCGCACTGTGGCAAGCAGGACGAGTACCAGCTGGGCTGGCTGGTCCGCCGCAAGAAGGCGCAGCTGGGCCGCGGAGCCGATGAGCGCGACCGCGCCCGCTTTGCCAAGGCACAGTCCTACATGGTGCGCACCGACGATCTGGCCGCCTGCAAGAACATCCGCTGCCGCAAGCGCTTTGACGTGGCGGGTGTGCAGTCTGTCGCCTTCCTGTGATCGTCCCGGCCTCGGAGAAGCCGGCTGTCCTGGTGCCCGAGGCGGATGACCCCCCGGCCAGCTTCGCCCGCGACCAAGCGGGCGACCGGGCCGGGGCTGGGGCCCATGCAGCCCGGCGGTTCCGCTTCCTCGACCTGCTGACCATCGGCTTCATCGTCGTGCTGCTCATCTCGAACCTTGTCGGACCGAAGATCTGCCAGATCGGCCCCCTCAAGGTTGCGGGCGCGCAACTGCTCTTTCCCATCACCTACATCTGCGGAGACATCTTCACCGAGGTCTACGGCTACGCAGCCTGCCGCCGCGCCATCTGGCTCGGCTTCTTTGCCATGGGCCTGCTTTCGGTCATGGGCGCGATTGCCGTTGCGCTGCCGCCGGCGCCGGACTGGCCGAACCAGCAGGCCTTTGCTACCGTCTTTGCCGTGGTGCCGCGCTTTGCAGTGGCCAGCCTGGTGGCTTACACGGTGGGCGAGTTCGTCAACGCCTACACGCTTGCGCGCCTCAAGCTGCTCACCGGCGGCCGCTGGCTCTGGACCCGGACGCTGGGCTCGACCATCGTTGGACAGGGAGTGGATACGGTCCTGCTCGTGCTGATCGCCTTCTGGGGGCTGCCGGCCCGGGCCCTCGCGATCATCATCGTGTCCATGTACCTGGTCAAGGTGGCCTATGAGACCATCGCCACCCCGCTCACCTACGTGGTGGTGGGCTGGCTCAAGCACGTGGAGCAGGTAGACGCCTTTGATCGCGCTACCGACTTCAACCCGTTCGCTGGGATCGCCCGAGGTCAAACGCCAGCCTCCTGACACGGAGGGTCACCTGGCTGGCCTCCGCTGGTGTCCGGGCTGCGCCCCCATTGACGGCCGCTCTGGTAGCATCCATGTGGGCGGCGCGCGCCATGGGTTCGTACATGGAACCGCGAGAGGCCCGCGTACGTACCAGCTCCCATCAGCAGGTGCGGCCTCGGGCTGCAGAAGGGCAGATACCTCTCTCGTGATGGTCCCTCGCACCCGCCCTAAGTTCTCCGCCACCCCAGGCAGGGCCACCCTGCTTTGGCTGGGAGGCGCGTGCCTGCTGCTGAGCGGCTGCCAGCAGGCCAAGCCCGCAGGCGGCCTCAGTTTCGGCGCCGGGGGCCCGATGCCCGTGCAGACCGTGACCGTCGCCGCGCACCCCGTAGCGCAGTCAGACGAGTACGTGGCAACCATCAAGAGCCGCCGTTCCGCCACCATCAACCCCCAGGTGGATGGGAATCTAACCAGCATTGCCGCGCATGCCGGCGAGCACGTAAAGCAAGGTCAGTTGCTCATGCAGATCGATCCGGTAAAGCAACGCGCCACGCTCCAGGCGCAGGCTGCCACCGAGCAGCAGAAGCTGGCCGTCTACCAGTTCAACCAGACCGAGCTCGCACGCCAGCGCAAGCTGTTTGAAGCAGGCATTACCAGCCGCGACGCCTTTGACCAGGCGCAGCAGGCCTTCAACAACGCCAAGGCTGACTACGAGTCCTCCGTCGCCTCGCGCGAGACCCAGTCCCGCCAACTCAGCTACTACAGCATCACCGCGCCCTTTGACGGCGTGGTCGGGGACATCCCGGTGCATGTGGGCGATTACGTCTCCTCCACCACAACGCTCACCACGGTGGACGAAAATCGCGACCTTGAAGCCTACATCTACATCCCCACGGAACGTGCCGCGCTCTTGCGCACCGGCCTTGGCGTGGACATCCTCAACAGCGCCGAAGAGCCGGTCGAACACACCGCGATCAACTTCCTCTCGCCCCAGGTAGACAACAGCCTGCAGGGCATCCTGGCCAAGGCCCCGGTGCGTTCAGGCGCCGCACTGCTGCGTACCGCGCAACTGGTCAAGGCACGCGTGATCTGGTCCGAGAAGCCGACGCCGGTCGTGCCGGTGCTCGCCGTTACCCGGCTGGGCGGGCAGGCCTTTGTCTACGTGGTAGGCGGAGAGGATGGCAAGTTTGTCGCCCGGCAAAAGGCGATCCAGCTGGGCGACACGGTGGGCAACGAGTATGCCGTGCTGAGCGGCCTGACCAATGGCGAGCGGGTCATCGTCTCAGGCACGCAGATGCTGGTCGACGGCGCGCCCGTGCAGCCGCTACCGGCGCAACCGGCCAGCTGAGCAGGAAAGGACACCTGACGTGGTCGACTTCTTCATCCGGCGCCCGGTCTTCGCCACGGTCTGCGCCCTGCTCATCATCCTTGCCGGCGCGGTCTGCATCCCCACCCTGCCCATCTCGCAGTACCCGCAGCTTGCCCCGCCCCAGGTCAGCGTAAGCAGCAACTACATCGGCGCCAACTCGCAGGTGGTCGAGTCGGCCGTCACCATCCCGCTTGAAGAAGCGATCAATGGCGTGCCGGGGATGCGCTACATCACCTCCACCAGCGGGAGCGATGGCTCCAGCAACATCACCGCCACCTTCAACACCGGCTACGACCTCGACATAGCCGCGGTGGACGTGCAGAACCGCATCAGCTCGGCCATTGGGCAGCTGCCCGCGCAGGTCAACCAGACCGGCATCTCGGTCAACAAGGCCAACTCGAGCTTTGTCTTTGCCGCCGGCTTCTACTCTGACCGCGGGAAGTATTCGCAGCTCTTCATCAGCAATTACCTGGACGTGTACGTCAAGGACGCGCTGAAGCGCGTGAAGGGCGTCGGCGACGTCGAAATCTTCGGGAGCCGGAAGTATGCCATGCGCATCTGGCTCAACCCGCAGGCGCTGGCCGCCCGGCAACTGACCGCGACCGACGTCATCGCAGCGCTCCAGGAGCAGAATCTCGAAGTGGCAGCCGGGCAGCTGGGCCAGCCGCCATCGGACCCCAAACAGGCCTTCCAGATGCCTATCACCGCCGTGGGCCGGCTCAACTCCGCACAGCAGTTCGGCAACATCATCGTCAAGAACACGCCCAACGGCATCGTGCAGATCAAGGACATTGGCCGCGCAGAGCTGGGTGCGGAGGACTACAGCAGCGACCTGAAGTTCGGCGGGGTCTCGGCAGTCGGCATCGGAGTGCAGCAGCTGAGCAACGCGAACGCGCTCGACGTGGATCGCCAGGGCAAGGCCGCGCTGGCCGAGCTGGCCAAAAGCTTCCCTCCCGGCATGCACTACGTCATCGCCTTCGATACCACCACGGCGGTCGGCGACTCCATCCGCGAGGTCCTGATCACGCTCTGCGAAGCGGTCGTGATCGTCATCCTGGTCATCTTTCTCTTCCTCCAGGACTGGCGTGCGACCATCATCCCCGCCATCACCATCCCTGTCTCGCTCGTGGGCACCTTCGCGTTTATCAAGATGTTCGGCTTCTCCATCAACACGCTCACCCTCTTCGGCATCACGCTGGCTACGGGGCTGGTCGTCGATGACGCGATCGTGGTCATTGAGAACGTGCAGCGCCACATCGGCGAAGGCATGACGGATGCGCATGAGGCCACCTCGGTGGCCATGTCAGAGGTGACCAGCGCGGTGATCGCGACCTCGCTGGTGCTGATCTCGGTCTTCATCCCTGTCTCGTTTTTCCCCGGCACCACCGGGCTGCTCTACAAGCAGTTCTCGCTTACCATTGCCTTCTCCATCGCCATCTCTGCCTTCAACGCGCTCACGCTCTCGCCGGCACTAGCGGCGCTGTTGCTGCGCAGGGAAAACAAGCGAGGCCTGCTGCATGCCCTCGACAACGGCATCAAGTGGGTGGGGACGCAGTATGCGCGCGCCATCCACAGGCTGCTGCGCCTGCGCTATGTCATGCTGCTGCTCTTTTTTGTCGGCCTTGCGGCCACCGTGGTCGTCTATGAGCGGGTACCCAGCGCCTTTGTCCCGCAGGAGGATCAGGGCTACTTCATCATCCAGGTGCAGGCGCCGCAGGGCGCCTCGCTTGGCTACACCTCGGGCGTGCTTGACCGGGTCCAGGCGGTGCTGGCCCGCAACAACGATCTCGCAGGCGCCTTTGCTGTCGGTGGCTTTAGCTTCTCCGGCAGCGCGCCCAACTACGGAATCATCTTCATCAACTGCAAGCCAATTGGCCAGCGCAAGGGCGCCGCGCACTCGGTCAGCGCGATTGTGGAAGGCATGCGCATGCAGCTGCTCTCCATTCCGGGCGCGCTCGTCATCCCGTTCGAGCCGCCCGCCATCAACGGCATCGGCAGCTTCGGCGGCTTCCAGTTTGAGCTCCAGGATCTCGGCCGCAACACGCTCCAGGATCTGGATCGGGTCTCGCACCAGATTGCCGCGCGCGGCAATGCCAACCCGCAGCTCTCCGGGCTCTTCACCAGCTACACGTCCAACGATCCGCAGCTGCTCGTCTCCATCGATCGCGAAAAGGCGAAGTCGCTCGGCGTCCCGTTCAGCCAGATCACCGACTCGCTGCAGGTCTACATGGGCTCGCAGTATGTCAACAACTTTGACTTCAACAATCGCTCCTACCGCGTCTATGCCCAGGCTGACCAGCAGTTTCGCGCCACCGCATCGGACATTCGCCAGTTCTACGTGCGCTCGGCCAGCAACCAGATGATCCCGCTTGATAACTTGGTGCACCTGGAGGAGACCTCGGCACCGTCGGTCATCAGCCACTACAACCTCTTCCGCTCTGTCGAGATCGATGGCTCCGCCGCGCCCGGCCTCAGCTCCAGCCAGGGCCTGGCCGCCATGGAGCAGGTGGCCCGGCAGAACATGATGCAGGGCATGAGCTTCAGCTGGACCGGGCTTTCGCTTGAAGAGATCGAGTCCTCGGGCAAGACGGCTCTGATCTTCTCACTCGGCATCCTGGTCGTCTATCTCACGCTCTCGGCTCAGTATGAGAGCTTTGCTCTGCCGTTCATCATCCTTCTGGCGGTGCCCATGGCCGTTCTGGGTGCGCTGCTAGCGCAGTCCATGCGCGGCCTCGCCAACGATGTCTACTGCCAGATCGGGCTGGTGATGCTGATCGGCCTCTCCGCCAAGAACTCCATCCTCATCGTCGAGTTTGCCGAGCAGCTGCGGCGGCAGGGCCGCTCCATTGCCGACGCGGCCATGGAGGCAGGTGAGCTGCGCCTGCGCCCCATCCTGATGACCTCCTTCGCCTTCATCCTCGGCGTGTTGCCGCTGGTCTTCGCCACTGGCGCCGGGCAGAATGGCCGCCACTCGGTGGGCACCTGCATCGTCGGCGGCATGCTCCTGTCCACCATCCTCAATCTCTTCTTTATCCCCGTGCTTTATGTCGTGCTGCAAACGCTGCTCGGGGCCGGTCGCCGAAGCGCGGCCGAGGCGCCCAAGCAACACGCTGTGTGAGCATCCAAAGGGACGTGAGCGCGCCCCATAGAACAGCGCTGGTGCTCGGCGGCGGCGGTCCTATCGGCATCGCGTGGGAGGCCGGGCTGCTGCTTGGCTTAGCGGACGGCGGCGTCGATCTGGCCAGGGCCGACACGATCCTCGGGACCTCCGCCGGGTCCATTGTCGGCACTCACCTGGCGACGCTCGGCCATGTGGAGGAGCTTTACGCCGCGCAGGCCACGCCACTCGACCCGTCTGTAAAGGCGCCCGACATGGCGCCCCTAATGGCGGCCTTTTTCAAGGCCAAGCTAGTCGCTCGCAACGTGCAGGCGCAGCGCAGGTCCATCGCAAAGAGCGCGCGCTCGGCCCGCGTTGCCGGCGAGCAGGAGTGGCTGCAGGCCATCGCAGGATTCTTGCCTGCAGGCAGCGCGTCAGACGGTGGGTCAGGAGGCGCGTCGGCGGGCGCATGGCCTGCTCGTCCGCTCATCCTCACCGCGATCGACGTGGAGAGCGGCGAGCTGGCCACCTGGACACGCGCCTCCGGCGTTCCGCTGCCCCTGGCCGTTGCGTCCAGCTGCGCGGTCCCCTGCATCTTTCCCCTGGTCAACATCGGAGACCGCCTGTACATGGATGGCGGCATCGGCTCGCCGACGAACGCCGCGCTGGCCCAGGGCGCGAAGCAGGTGGTAATCCTCCATCCCCTGGCGCACGTGCTCGGCAGCTCAAGCACGCTTGGGGCCGAGCGGCGTCTGCTGGAGAAAGGCGGCAGCCGCGTGGTGACGCTTGTCATGGATCGCGCGTGCAGCAGCCTGGCCGGCATGAACCTGATGGACCCCTCGCAGCGTGAGCGGGTCGCGCAACTGGCCCGCGCGCAAGGGCTTGAAGCCAGCAGGCAAGCCCCGCTCGAGCCCTTCCACGGCTGAGCCAGCAACCCGGCGGAGGACGCAGAGGGAAGCGCCAGCTGGACGCCGGACAGGAGGGACTTGCTGGCCGATGGCAAGGGCGGGACTTGCTTGCCGCCCGCCAGCGCCTATGCGAG
>DASWUY010000178.1:0-1695 GCA_036401435.1 Acidobacteriaceae bacterium
TTGGAAAGACCGCGGCTGATCGTCAATGCCGCCGGGCCCAGCAGCACGATGAAAATACTCGGGAAGATAAACAACACCAGCGGGAAGATGATCTTGACCGTGGTCTTGGCGGCCATCTCTTCTGCCTTCTGGCGGCGCTTCAGTCGCAGGCCATCGGCGAAGTTGCTCAGAGCCCGCGCGATCGGCGTACCAAAGCGCTCGGTCTGCATCAGCATGTTGACGAAGGCATGCAGGTCCGGCAGGTCGACCCGCTTGTCCATGTCCTGCCAGGCTTCTACCCGCGGCTTGCCTGCACGCTGCTCGCCGTTGATCTGCAGCAGCTCCGCCGTAATCTCCGGATGGCTGCCGCCTAGTTCCTGGCTTACTCGGAGAAGCGCCTGGTCGAGGCCCAGGCCCGCGTCCACGCAGATCACCAGCAGATCGACCGCGTCCGCCAGGCTTCTACGGATCTTCTCGCGTCGGCGCTTGACCATTCGCTGCAGCACCACGTCAGGCAGCAGATAGGCCACGGCCGCGAAGGACATCATCCAGAAGCCGCGATTGGAGTCGATCAGCGAGCCCATAAGGAAGCCCGCGATGGGCCCCAGCAGCCGCCCCGCAATGTAAAGATCTTCCGGCAGGGGCCCCTTGAAGCCCGCCTGCACGATGCGGCCTCGCAGCGTCACTCGGCCCGAGCTGCCCATCCGCCCGCTCAGCCGATGCACCTGCGCGGCAAGATACTGCAGGAGACGCTCCCAGCCGGTGCCTGATACCGGCTGCAGCTTGCTTCCCTGCGTCACCTCCTGCAGCCGGCGCGCCGCCACCTGCGACTGGCGTTCCCCAAGAAGCGAGATCACGAGCGCTCCCGAGCAGAACAGCGTGGCTGTAACAGCGACGTAGAAGAGATGATTCATGAGCAGCCCGCCTCGCCCTCAGACCTTGATGTCCACAATCCTGCTGATCAGGAACGCCCCAAAGAGGATGAACCCGCCGCCTACATAAAGCAGCTTCTCCCCGGTGGGGTCATGGAAGAGCAGCGCCGAGTAACCCGGACTGATGATGTTAATCAGCAGCAGCAGGATCACCGGGAGCAGGCTGAGAATCCATCCGGTGAGCCTGCCCTGCGCCGTGTACACCTTGACCTCACCCTCGATCCGCACCCGTTCGCGAATCACGTGTGTGGTTCGGTCCAGAATTTCGGTCAGGTCTCCTCCCGTTTCTCTCTGCACTAGGATCGCAGTCACCAGGAAATGCAGATCGGGCAGAGGCACACGGTCCGACATCTCGATCAGCGCGTCGCGAAAGCGCAGGCCAAAACGCTGCTGCTGGAAGACGCGCGCAAACTCGCCGGCCAACGGCTCCACAGACTGCTCCCCCACCATTTCGATGGCCGCTCCAATCGAGTGACCCGCGCGCAGGGACCGCGCCATCAGGTCGATCGCGTCCGGCATCGCAACGCTGAATTTCTTGAGCCGACGACTGCGCTTGAACTTCAGTAGCCCGACCGGCAGGAACGCGCCCAGCAACAAGGCCGCTATCTCTACCGGCACGAGAGGAAAAAAAACCCGCGCGGCTAAAAAAGCGCCTACGGCCAGCGCAAGTGCGGTCAGCAGCACACCGCCCACCGTGCTCTCGCTGCCAGCATGGGCGATCAACCGGTCCAGCTTCTTTGAGAAGCCGTACCCTGCTACAAACTCACCCAGGCGGGCGGCCATG
>DASWUY010000179.1:0-9380 GCA_036401435.1 Acidobacteriaceae bacterium
CATGAGGCCACCATCGCGCTCGACATCCTTGAAGAGTGCATCGACCAGGTGCAGCGCGAAGGGCCAGGGCTGCCGCAGCAGGAGACCCCGGCGGCCGAGAACGCCGGGTCCTAGCCAGCCCAGGGGAACGGGGTGCAGGGCGCAGGCAACGGTGCCCCGCGCTCTGGCCCCTCCGCCCGCGATTGCGTCTTTGCCGCGCACTCCCTAAGATGGCTCGTCGACGCTGGTATGCGGACCCGGCGCGCGGGAGTGCTATGGTTCTCGATCCTAGATGGACCGCTACCGTCGATGACGGGCTCAAGAACGCCGAGTGGGACAAGTATGACGAGACCATCAAGCGCGAGGTGGCCGGGTACAACCAGAGGCTGGGCTCGACCACCGGCTACACGCAGGTGGACTGGAAGCTGCTGAAGGCGGTGCTGTGGGTGGAGAGCGGCGGCCCCACCTCGCGTGAGTGGAACAAGAAAGTGATGCAGATCGGCAACCCCGGCGACGCAGCCTACGGTGTGCTTAAGCGGGGAGCAGAAGGCTCGCAGATGGTCATGAGCACGCAGCTTTGGGAGGACATCCGCAAGAAGGACATCTCCGATCCCACCCTCAACATCCGTGCGGCCGTGGCCTACGTGTTCACCCGACTGGGCAAGTTCACCGAAGCCTCAATCGAAGATCCTTCCGACGCCTTCGACCACACCTACATCGTGGCCAGCGGCGACAGCCTGTGGTCGATCGCGCACAAGGTAGGCACCACCCAGCTGTCGCTGAAGGCGCGGAATCCCGGGGCAGGCAAGGCCATCCATCCCAAGCAGAAGCTGGTCTACCGGCGCGCGAGCATGCAGCTCACCGTCTCCGGCTGGCGCGATTTCACCACCGCCAATATCGCCACGTATTACAACGGCGGCGGCGACGCGCAGTATGCGGCCAAGCTGAACTACGTGCTCGACCTGTTCAAGAAGGTGAAGCGATGAGGCTTCGCCTGGCGACGCTTGTCGTATGCACCGTGCTGCTGACGCTGGCCGCCCCGGCACAGGACTGGCCGCGTACGCGCGTCTACAGCGCGCTCCAGGCGGGCAGGCTGCTCGATCCCGACCGCGAGCTGGTCCACTTTTCGCTCACCTGCACGCTCCGCATCGAGGGCAGCAGCTACCCGGTTGTCGACCTGCGCGAGGTGGTCAAGGGTGCGGCCACTGCTCGCGGCGTCAACCACATCGTCCTCTTCGACTCGACGCTGCACCCGGTGCGGACCATCGCCTACAACCTTGAGCGCCCGCTCTTCTGCGTGGAGAACCACCTCTATCTCCTAGGCGACCTGGCCGTCGGCAACCTGCAGCCGGAGGGAAACGTACTGACCTTTTCGCATCACGGCGCCACCGTGGCGGTGAGCCATGTCGACGCGAATGCGTACCCTCTGCCCACCACGCGGGAGCGCAAGGCCCTCCCCAGTAGACTGCTCCGGAACTTCTGCTTAGCCGACGCCGAGCTTGGCCAGCAGTCCCTGTTTCGGCGCGACGCCAAGCTGCTTCAGGATGCCCAGCTCGTCCGACGATCCCCAGCGCTCCACCATCTTGCCGTCCACAAAGCGCGCGATCTGCACGCCCCGCGCCTGGATGGTCTTGCCCGTGGCCGGGATCCCCTGGAAGTCTCCCTGGTGGGTGCCGGTCACCGTGTAGGCCAGCGCCACCGAGTCTTCATCGGCAACCAAGTGCTCGCCGGTGACCTTGAGGTCAGGGAAGGCGCTGCGCATCTCTGCGAACATGTCGATGTAGCCTTGGGGCCCCGGTCCCTGCGCGGGCGCGGGGTCGTGCTCAATGACCGAAGGGGCGGCGAGTGCGCGAAGCGCTTCGAGGTTGCCGCTGTTGACCGCGTCACCCCACTGAATTTGTGCCTGGATATTCTGTTCCTTGCTCATAGGCCATTGGATCGCGACGGCCTCGGTGCGGTGCAAAATCTCCGCAGGCCCACGGTCATGGCGCGCCTATGGCGGCCCGGCGGCGTGTGCGCGGGCACACGGAGACACGGTGGCGATCACTGCTATCCTTGCTGGGTCATGATCACCACTATTCAAAGCCACATCCTCGATCAGCATCTCCAGTCCGACGATGCTTCCGGCACCTTCTCCTGGACGCTCTCCGGCATCACGCTCGCAACCAAGATGATTGCTGCCGAGATTCGCAAGGCAGGGCTGAACGACGTGTACGGGGCAGCCGGCGCGACCAACGTGCAGGGCGAGGCGCAGCAGAAGCTTGACGTCTTTGCCAACGAGGCCATGCTGCACTGCCTGGGGCTGAGAGACTCGGTGGCAGCGCTGATCTCTGAAGAAAACGATGAGCCGGTCATCTTTGAGCAGCACGAGAATGGCAAGTACATCATCGTCTTCGACCCACTCGATGGCTCGTCGAATATCGATGTGAACGTCAACGTGGGGACCATCTTCTCCATCTTCAGAAAGCCGGACGGCGCGAGCGTGGAGTCTGTGCTGCTGCAGACCGGGGCGAACCAGGTGGCGGCCGGATACGTGCTCTACGGGCCCTCTACGGTGTTTGTGTATACCACTGGCAGCGGCGTCTTCGGCTTCACACTCGATCCGGCGATCGGGGCCTACGTGCTCTCCTTCGACTCGATGAAGATGCCCGAGCAGGGCAGCTACTACTCGGTAAACGAGGCCAATTACGAGACCTTCCCGGCCACCTACCAGCAGTACCTCACCGAGCTGCGTACCGGGCAGATGGGACGAACCTACAGCTCGCGGTACATCGGGTCCTTGGTGGCAGATTTTCACCGTACCCTGCTCAAGGGCGGGATCTTCCTCTATCCGCCGACCGACAAGCAGCCCAAGGGCAAACTGCGGCTGCTCTACGAGGCCAACCCTCTGGCCTTGATTGCCGAACAGGCCGGCGGCCGTGCCACCACCGGGCATGGGCGCGTGCTGGACGTGGTGCCCACGAATATCCATGAGCGAACGTCCTTGATCGTGGGCAGCCGGCTCGAAGTGGAGCGGCTCGAGAGGATCCTCGGGATCTGACGGCCGGCTGTAGCGTGGAAGGTGGAGAGCCGGATGCCTGAACTGCCGGAAGTGGAGACGGTGGCCAACGGGGTCGATGCGCGCATCCGCGGAGAGCGCATCGAGCAGGTCTGGTTTGGCAGCAAGCCGGAGCCATTCAAAACGGACACAAAGGCCATGGCAGCGGCCCTCGAAGGGGCGCACATTGCAGGCGTGCGCCGCGTGGGAAAGCACATCGTCTTTGATCTGCAGAATAGGCCGCGGCACACCGACGACAGTGTCACCGGTCCACAGTGGATCGTGCACCTGGGTATGACGGGCAGGCTGCTCGTGGTCGAGCCGGAGGTGGCGCGGCCGCCGCATACCCATGCCGTGCTCAGCCTGTCTTCGGGTCGGGAGCTGCGCTTTGTGGATGCGCGCCGGTTTGGGCGGCTTGCGCTCTTTGCGCCCCCGCCAGTCGCGCTGGCGGAGGAGGCGCGCGCCCAGGGCAGCGGATTTCAGGGGCCGGGCCGGGAGCCGCTCACCATTTCGCCGGAGGACTTCGCCGCCCTCTTTGCCGGGCGCAAGCTGGCCATCAAGGCCGCGCTGCTGAACCAGAGCCTGCTGCACGGGGTAGGCAACATCTATGCGGACGAGAGCCTCTTCCGCGCAGGCATCCGTCCCTCCACCCCCGCCGGCAAACTGTCGCGGGTGCGCCTGGTGCGGCTGCACACAGCCCTGCAGCAAGTGTTGCGGAGCGCCATTGCGCTCGGCGGGTCGTCGGTCTCGGACTACGTGGATGCCGCCGGCGTCCGGGGTTTTTTCCAGCTGGAGCACCGCGTCTACGGGCGTACCGGTCAGCCTTGCCTGGTCTGTGGACGGCCGGTTCGCCGCAGTGTGATCGGGGGCAGGAGCACGCATGCCTGCGGCCGATGCCAGAGGTAGCCTCTATGATTTTTTCGAGGCGCAAGCCTGCGCCCGTATGGCAAAACGTAGACGCGGCGGCGTGCGGAGCTGCTAACTGCCACATACGAAAGGGCCAAGGGGACGGCATAAGAATTGCTTATATGGCATATGTCAGAAGACGCAGGAGGTGGCCGGCATGTACTGGCTGCCCCGCCAAGACGGGCTCAGGGCAAGAGAATGGGGCCAAACCCATCCAGCCCGAGCCACATAGCCCGGGAGTTCGATGCCGGGTGTTTTAGGAGGCCAGTGATGGCCATCTGGCGGTGTGCACAGTCGCGCCGCCCTTCTCTTCCGCGGGTGCGTAGCCCGGGACGGCGCAACAGGTTGAAAGAATCACGGATCCACGAATCCTAGGAAGCTGACGGGAATCCACGCAGTAGACGGGATGCATGGCTCCCCAGCCGCCTGGTATTTCGCCTTCCTGGTTCCTGAACGGAACCCGAACGTTACTCCCGGGAATACGCCCACGAAAATCCCCTGGCAGCCTGCTTGTCACGTCTTTCTATTCCGAGTAGTATCGAGTTTGCCCACCGATGTGGTTGATGCTAAAAGCTCGCCGCACTTCAGGCCTTGGGTGGATGTCTCGACCGGCAGGACGCCGTTCAAGGGTTGCCCGCCTCCGGATCGGGCACAAGGATCGGGTAACAGGATCGGGTAACAGGATCGGGTAACAGGATCGGGTGCCAGAATAGGTCGCCCGGTCAGGTTCAAGGGGTTTCGGTCGCAAGGGTTTGTTCCATCGTGTGCCAGGTCCATGGATCGGTCCGCGCACTGCGAGGAACGGCTGAGCCGGTGAACCAAATGCACCACTCTTCCGGTTTTTGTGGGCGCCAAGCAGCGTTCCACAAGGTCGTATCACGGAGCAGAGCGTCAGGACAGGGTCACAGTCGGGTAGCGGCAGACGTGTAAAAGCACGCAAGCCTCCGGCCAGATCCGTTGCACACGTTAAAGTATCGGGGTCGAGTCCTGTTTCAAGATCGATCCGCGAACGAGTGAGAGTACTTACCCTATTGCATTGCACGACCCACACAGCACAGCATGCGGCGCACCTTGAGCGCACCTCGCCACCGCCGCAGCGCCGCGTGTGATCGATGGGCTGATCTCCCCCACATTTTGACCGGCGTCCGCGCTCGGCGGCGGGCCAGGGTAGCAGCGCCTGACCAGGAACAGCTGCAAATCAAGTGAAGGCACCAGGACGTGTACGCATGAGCACTGAGCAAAACGAGTCACACGCAGTCCAGGTCCCGCAGGGACCTCTCGCCGCAACCGGGGACGGTAGCCCGGCAGCGACATCGCAGCAGCGTCGCCGGCGTCGGCGTCGCAAGGCAAACAAGGGAGGCGGAGGCGCCCCCCCTGCGGAGATGCAGAACGGCGCCACTCCAGCCTCGTCGGCGCAGACGACGATTCTCTCCGGGCCTGAGCAAAGCCCGGACCAGGCCACTGATCCGTCGCTCGACCCCGGCCGGGAGCCGTATCGGAGTGCCTACCAGCAGGGCAAGCAGAAGCAGAACCAGCCGCGCGACGCCTCAGGGCAGGACGCGCAGCGCCCGCGCCAGGCCTTCAGCCAGCAGCAGGGCAAGCGGCAAGGGAAGGGCGGCTCCGGCGGCGGGTCCAACGGGTCCAATCAGGGCGGCGGCTCAGCGCAGGGACGGCCCTACCAGAAGGCCGCGCCCCAGCAGCAGCCGGTCTATCGCGAGAACAATCCCGGCAACGGGATCGGCAATGGCATGGGCAACGGGCAGCCTGGAGGCCGTCGCAAGAACAAGATTCGCCGCGCCGCGCCAAGCTTTGTCGGGCCCATGGACCACAGCTATCGCGTGGCCAACGGCAACATCGCCGACAGCTCACCATCGACGATGGACTTTCGTAGCAACGTCAACGGCAATGGCAACGGCAACGTGTACGTGCGCGGCTACTCCGAGTTTGGCGAGGCTCCGGCCGTGCTTCGCGAAGACGCCCCCGTACGCATCGTCTGCTTCATTGAAGATCTTTTCGTTGTCGCGAAGATGCAGGAGACAGCGCGCAAGCTCGGCGTGAAGGTAAGCTTCGCCAAGGCCGAGAAGGACACCGTCACCAAGCTGATCGACATGCCAGAAGCAGAGCGGCCCTCGCTCATCGTCTTCGACCTGAACAACGTCAACGCCAAGCCGCTGACGCTGATCCCCAAGCTGAAGGCCAAGCTCAAGCGCGCTACCTCGGTGATCGGTTTTCTCTCTCACGTCCAGGGCGACCTGAAGGTCAAAGCGATAGAAGCCGGCTGCGACATGGTCATGCCCAAGTCCGCCTTCTCGCAGAACCTGCCCAACCTGCTGCGGCGGCACGGGCTCGACGAGGAAGTGGAAGCCGTCGAGGTATAAAACTACCTGCCACAAGGCCTCCCTGCATTTGCAAAAAAGAAAAGGCCCACACTTCCGTGTAGGCCTTTTCCCATTACAGCTAACCTCCGGCGAGGACTACCCCGGCGGCCAGTGCATCGGTCGGCCGCCCAGCACATGCACATGCAGGTGGCCGACGGTCTGGCCTCCGTCCGCGCCGGTGTTGATCACGATGCGAAAACCCTGCGCCAGGCCCCGCTGCGCGGCCAGCTCTGCTGCTACGGCCAGCAGATGCCCAAGCAGAAAAGCGTCGCCGCGGCCCGTCTCACTGAGCGAGGCAAGGTGCTGCCGGGGGACGACCAGGAAGTGCGTAGGTGCGGCCGGCGCAATGTCGGCAAAGGCAATCGCCTGCTCGTCTTCATAGAGCATCGCCGCCGGTATCTCTCTCTCCACAATGCGGCAGAAGATGCACTCCATTCGGGCGTCCCTCCTCTGTTGCTGCTTAGTGCTTGAGCCGGGCCGCGGTCGCGTCTGGATCAAACGCAGCCGCGGGCGCCGGCACGTTGTAGCTGGCCCGGTAGAGGAAGCGCTGCGACACCATGTCGCCGTTATGAAAACGGGTCAGCGAGAAGGGTGTCTGGACGCCGTCGATCAGGTGGTAGTCGTCATAGGACTCTGCTTCTTCATTCAGATCCTTGTAGAGCGGGTCGCGCCAGCGAAACAGACGTCGCAGCGGCAGGTGGCTCTCGGTGTCCAGTTGCAGCGTGATCGACTCATTGGCCGAAGAGATGAGCGTCACCTGGTCCGAGAGGTGCCGCTCGGCTTCGGTCTGGCCTTCTGACAGAAGGATGGTCGCCGGGTCCCTCAGCCAGACCAGCACCGCCTGTTCCACCGAGTGATCGCGCCGCCGAAAGTAGTCGCTGGCCTGCTCAGCGGGGATTGGCGTCTTGCCGCGATAGGTGATCTCCCACGCCTCTGCCGAGGTGAAGATGGAGACGACGTCGTGCTTCTTGGTGTACTCGGTCCGTTCCTCTCCCGGCCCCTGCGGCCCGGGCGGCGTTCGGAGCGAAAAGAAGTCAGTCACCGAGCCGGTCGGCTTGCCTTGGTAAAAGCCCGAGGTGCGGCCTTCCAGATACGTGCTCTTCAGCGCGAGCCATCGCGGACCGCCGAGCGCAGCCACCATCTGGTCCAGCAGCTTGCGTGCCTTCACCTCGCCCGTCTCAGCAGTAGGCGTGGCCTTGCTGATGGGCGGTGCGCCGGCCGCGCTCTGCCCACGCGCAGTCGTGCCGGCAGCCAGCAGCAGTGCAACCCCATATGCGAGCAGCAGCCGTCTAGCCAACCAGCACCGCCCCACCATTCACGTTGACAATCTCTCCACTCATGAATCCAGCATACGGCGTGCAGAGGAAGAGGATCGGGCCGGCGATCTCGCGGGCAGTTCCTACCCGTCCCAGCGGGATGCCGGCATAGATGCGGTCGCGGGAGCCGGGATCAGCCAGCGCCGCCGCAGACATCTCGGTTGCGACCCAGCCGGGCGCGACGCAGTTGGTGTAAATGCCTTCCCTCGCCAGCTCGCTCGAAAGACTCTTGGTCAGCGACAGGAGAGCGCCCTTGGACGCCGCGTAGTCTGCGTGGAAGGCCTCACCGCGCTGCCCCGCGGTAGAGCTGACCAGCACGATGTGGCCGCTGGCCGGGAGCCCGGAATCGCTGGCCTCCCGGGCCCGTCGCGGCTGCCGCTTCATCTGCGCCACTGCCGCCTGGACCAGGCCAAAGACGCTGTCGAGGTTAATGCCGAGGGTAGAGCGCCACTGCTGCTCGGCCATCGAGTCAATGGGCGCATCCTGCGGCGGCCAGACGCCGTGGTTCACCACCAGGCAGTCCAGGCGGCCGAAGACCGATGCCGCTCGCTCCACCAGCGCACGCCCCTGCTCGACGGCAGCCAGCTCCTGTCCAAGCGCGACGCATCGCTCTGCCCCGCCGCACTCGATGGCAAGAGCCTCCGCTGCCTGCCTGGCACTGCGATAGTTGAAGACCACCCGGGCCCCGGCCCCGCAGAAGAGCCGCACTGTCTCCGCCCCGATGCCGCGCGAGCCGCCCGTGATCAGCGCCACCTTGCCCGCCAGCGATAAGCAAACTCCATCCATGGTTTGCATGGTTTGACGCTATCGGACCCGCGTTCGGTGCGCAACAAGGCACCCTCGGCTGGGCCGCGGGGCTCTCGATTGACTTCCTGCGCCAGCGAAAGACGAGAGCAGCCCCAGCGTCAAGCCTCCCCGCTCCCCTGCAGCACGGCGACACGGGCTCTCCTGCCCACGCGCAGCGCCACCCGGGCAGGCAGGTCGCCGATCCCCAGGTGAGGCGTCATCACCGTCTCGCCTTCGATGCGCACCGCGCCCTGCTTCATCTTGCGATTTGCATCCGTCGCCGACTCCGCCATCCCCAGCCGCACCAGCAGCTTCGCGAGCGACACGGCAGGGGACTGCGCCGTCCATCCCAGCTCTGCTGCCGGCACCGCCACCTCTTCCAGATCCTCCGGCACCTCGTCGCGCTGGAACTGCCGTGCCCACTGCTCGTCGGCAGCGTGCACTGCAGCAGCTTCGTGAAAGCCGCCCACAATG
Organism: Acidobacteriaceae bacterium; assembly: GCA_036401435.1. GTDB lineage: Bacteria > Acidobacteriota > Terriglobia > Terriglobales > Acidobacteriaceae > EB88. The sequence goes on from DASWUY010000179.1 coordinate 8,877, forward strand.
GTCCGGGCAAGCTGCTTCTTGGCCTCCATGGGGTGCAGCCCGCCGCTTGCGACCTCAGCCTGCATGGCCTCGATCTCACTCGCGCGCAGATCGGTCAGCAGCGTCCAGTACCGCCACATCAGCTCGTCCGAAATGGACATGATCTTGCCATACATCTCGCCCGCAGGCTCATGAATGCCGATGGCATTATTGAGCGACTTCGACATCTTCTGCACGCCGTCCAGTCCCTCGAGGATCGGCGTCATCAGGATGATCTGCGAGGGCTGGTCATAGTGCCGCTGCAGTTCGCGGCCGGCCGTCAGGTTGAACAGCTGGTCCGTCCCACCGAGCTCGACATCGGCCCGCAGCGCGACCGAATCATACCCCTGCACCAGCGGGTACAAAAACTCATGCAGCGAGATAGGCTTCTCTTCCTCGAAGCGTTTGTGAAACTCTGCCCGCTCCAGCATCTGTGAGACCGTAAACTGCGCGGCCAGCTTGATGATTCCCTCAAAGCCCAGCTTG
>DASWUY010000180.1:0-6757 GCA_036401435.1 Acidobacteriaceae bacterium
CAGCTGTGCGTCCGGGCGATTGCTCGAGCAACTGCTCAAGCAGCCTGCGAGCGCCTTGATCGCCTGACAGGCGGGCCAGCTCCGGCCACAACTCCGCACGAAAGATGGCGGGCACCCCTAGGCGCCCTCCATAGCGGGCGGCCGTGACCAGCCAGTCGCCCGAGGCATGGACCCGCACGAGCTCCTCGAGACCGGCCGTTGTAAGCCGAACCTGGTCGCACACCAGCATCAGCGCCGACTGCGGGCGCGTCAGACGCGCATCTCCAAGCGCGGACTCTAGTTCTCCCAGCCCCACACGCAGGGACCCGCTCATGCCCTCCTGCCAGCGCTCGTTCACTACCACGTGAGGGGCCGGTTGCAAGCCCGCGAGGGCCCGCCTGCAACCTGCCTCGGCTGCTCCCAGCACGACGACGACAGGCGAGCAGCCGGCCTCGATGGCCATGCGGGCGGCACGGCGTACCAGCGGCTCCCCGGCCAGGCGCACCAGCTGCTTGGGCTGGCCGAGGCGCTTCGACCCGCCTGCTGCGAGCACAATGGCTGCCGGTGGCGGCTCGGTCATGGAGCGAGTTTCGCCCGCTCACCCTGCAGGGCGAGGCCCGCTGCCGGCAGTCGCTCGACCGACACGCGGCGCCGGTGCAGCACCGCCTGCATCTCGGCAACGATCGAGAGCGCGACGGCGGCGGGCTCGCCCGCGCCCAGGTCGAGCCCCACCGGGCTGTGCAGGCGCGCAAGGGCCTGGTCAAGGGTCAGGCCGAGCCCGGGTGTGATCTCGGCCAGCAGGCGCTCGGTGCGATGGCGCGGCCCCAGGATGCCAAGGTAGGCGAGGGTTTGCGGCAGGAGGGACGTGAGCAGTGCCCGGTCCTGCTCATAGCTGTGAGTCAGGATCACGGCCAGCCCATCGCGGGAGAACGGCTCCGCGACCATGGTTCCGTTCCCGCCGTTCTGCGTGGAGCGTGCAGCGGCCATGGTGAGGCCACAGCTGGCCCGGAGTGCGGGATCTGCATACTCGAGGACGCGTACCTCGGTGGCCTTGGGAAACCGGTCCCTGCGGGCCAAGTGGGCGCGGCCGTCGGCCACCGTAACCCGCCAGCCGAGCGTATGGGCCAGCTCGGCGAGGGGCTGGGCGTCGTCGCCGGCGCCAAAGATGGTGAGGGCCGGGGGCGGCGCCAGGTACTCGACCGAGTACCCGGGCTGCTCGCCGGAGCCTCCGTCGGCGCGGCGCTCGCCACGCGAATCCAGATAGATCCAAGCCTGGCTCTTAAGGGCTGCGCAGGCTGTCTGGAGCATGCTGTCGGCCAGGGCGGCGTTACGCGTGTAGAGCAGCCGGGGCGGCGCGCCGGCTGCGCTTGCAGCCCAGACTGCGATGGTTCCCGGGCCTGGCCCCGTCTCTGCCTCGGGGCTGCCGTCCGGAAGCAGTCCAGCTCCGTCCAGGGCGCATACCACCGCCGCAGCGTGTCCCTCGGAGACGCCATGCTCCAGGGCCGCGAGCACGGCATCAACCGGCTCCCCCTGCTCGAGCAGCAGCCATACCGTTCCGCCGCAGCCCAGGCCGTAGGGCATCTCGCCTTCCTCGCTGAAGCTGGAGTAGCGCTCCACACGGGGTCCGTGGCGGGAGAGCCACCAGGCCTTCCGGCCGACCTCCGCCTCCAGGCAGCCGCCGCTGATGGTGCCCGCGCGCTGGCCGCCGGAGGTGAGCAGCATGCGCGCGCCCGGCTTGCGATAGGTCGAGCCTTCAACGCGCACCACTGTTGCCAGGCACAGCTGCTCGCCTCGCGCGTGGGCACGACGGCCGAGCGCGACGATCTCCTGTACCTCGGACAGCTCCTGACCTCCGCCTGATCCCACCCATCTTTTCACGTTGTTCCGGGGCCTGCGAGGGAAGAGCCGGCTTGTGCGCTTCGATGGGTCAGGTGGCAAGGTGGACGTCCGCGCGCCTCGACGACGGGAGGGTGTACGCCAGGGGGCGGGGAGTAGAAGCAAGCCAACCGGGGCAAAACGTAGTGTATGGTCTATGTGTTGCGACTCAAGTCGTACAAAGCAGTAGATATCCCGCACAAGGATGGTGCCCTTGCTTTCTTTCCTTCGTACCCTGTCCGGGGCCGCACTGCTCGTCGCGGCTCTCCCCGTTCTGGCCCAGCAGGGATTCCTTGCCGGATGGCAGGCGCGTGCGACCGCCACCCAGAACCAACAGCCGCACTGGGTGACGCCGCTGGTGACGGTCACTCCGCGGCTGGAGCAGGAGGTCCGCACCGACTTTGTGCACTACCACAACAACAAGGGGTACGAGATCTGGAACTACGGCAACAGCAAGGGGCTGGAGTTGATCCCGGAACGCCACACCGAGCTCATCTTCAACGTTCCGCCGTTTCTCGACCGGAGCAACGGGGAGTCGGACGGCTTTGGGGACGTGTCGTTTCTGCTGAAGGAGCGCTTCTACTCGCGCAACGAGGAGCACGGGGATGCGATTGTCACGGCGTTTCTGGGCGCTTCGGTGCCGACGGGGAAGAACGGCAATGGCAGCTGCTGCGCGACGGTGACGCCTACGCTGGCGGTGGGCAAGGGGTGGGGCAACTTCGATGTGACCTCCACCGGCGGTGGCTCGCTGCCGATAACCAACGCCAAGGGCCTGGGCCACAGTGTGATCTGGAATAACGTGGCGCAGTACCGGCTTTCGAAGACAGGCGGGGCCCGCTTCCTGTGGCCGGAGTTCGAGGTGAACACCACGTTCTTCAAAGGGGGCGCGAACGACGGCAAGACGCAGTCCTTTGCCACTCCCGGGCTGATCATCGGGCGCATCCCGCTCTCGCACGATAGCAGCGGCCATGCCAAGCGGCTGGGCGCTACTTTTGGCGCCGGTGAGCAAATCGCGATGACGCGCTTCCATACGGCAAACCACTACACGGTGCTGACCTTCCGCATTCCGTTCTGAGGCCGTAGTCCCGTCCGGTCGGCTTTGTTGGGTCATCGTCAGGTCCATAATCAGGCTTGTGCTCTGGGACGCGATCATCGTGGGAGCGGGGCCGGCCGGATGCGCGGCGGCCTACGACCTGGCTGCGCAGGGGCGGGCCGTGCTGCTGGTGGATAAGGCCAGTTTTCCGCGCGCGAAGGCCTGCGCCGGCGGACTGACCATGAAGGCGGTCGCGGCGCTGCGGTATTCCATCGGCCCGGTGGTGCGCAGGACGGTGCGGGAGATCGTGCTTGAGCACGGCGGCGAAGCGCTCTCGGTGGGCCGCTGGAGCCCTGTCTGCGTCATGACCGTGCGCGCGGAGCTGGACGCTTACTGCCTGGAGCAGACGCGCGCCCGGGGAGCCACCTTTCGCCAGGTAGGAGAGTTGCGCGCGGTGCGCGAAGAAGCAGACCGGGTGCTCCTCTGGTTTGCGGGCGAGGTGGAACCGCTCTCAGCCCGCGTGCTGCTGGGCGCCGATGGGGTCAACAGCCGGGTGCGGGCGCTGTGCGGCCCGTCCCCATGGTTCCGCAGGAGCTTTGCGCTGGAGGCGAATGTGCCGTACTCCGCCACCGGGCGCGAGTTCCCGCTCGTCTTCGACTTTGCCCCGGTGCCTGGCGGCTATGGCTGGCTTTTCCCACGGAACGATCACGTAAACGTGGGCCTCTACACCTCGTCCGACGGATGGGCCGCCGGCGCGAACAGCCGCACCGCTAAGGCGGCCGGACAGGCAGGGCGCATCGATCGCAGAGCGCTCACTGAATACATTGCCGAGCGCTGCGGCACGCGGAACCATGAGCCTGCGATAGGCCAGTATCTGGGCATGGGTGCTGCCCGCTATGTGCCGGCCGGCACGCGCGTGCTGCTGGCGGGCGATGCAGCGGGCTTTGTGGACCCTCTGACGGGTGAGGGGATTCATGGCGCAATTGTCAGCGGGCAGGCAGCGGCCTCGGCCATTCTCGTTGCGCTCGGGCGGGGGCTGGACCCGGGCCGCCTGTTCACCGGCAAACTGCGCCGCCTGTGCGCCGATCTGGCGGTCGCGGAGGGGGCAGCGGCGCGCTTCTACGCGCAGCCGGAGCACGGCCTGCGCCTGATGCGCAACCCGCTCATTCGCCGTGCCGTTCTGCACACCTACAGCCAGGGCAGCAGCCTGTCGCTGCTGGCGCGCGGGGTGCGCACGGTTCGTGCGCTGGGCGGTGCCGGGCGTCGCTCTGCGATTTAGCATCTATCTGCATCTAGGGTCATCCCGTACACGGGGTCATCCGTGTATGCCGGGAGCGGTGTCCATTGGCCTTCTTATGGGATGGAAGGCATGGGCCTGAAGCGGGCGGAGGCGTGAGGAAGTAGCTGCTACCATGGGTTTCCGGAGCATAGCTGATAGATGGGCACTGTCCAGAATGGCACCGCTGTGAAGATGGCTGGCGAGAGCTCCCGGGGCGCGAAAACGCCCGCGGGCGGGTGCCGGATTGTGGGGCGATTCGCCCTCGCCGGCATGCTCCTGGCACCGCTGCTGTCTGCCGGTCTGGCCTTCGCGGATGGACCCCGCTCCACGCCCAGCATGTTCTCTCCCGTGTCCACGCCGGCGAGCGATGAGTTTGAGCTTTCGATGTTTGTGCTGGGCATTACGGGCGGCATCTTTGTCGTCGTCGGGAGCCTGCTTGTCTACGTGGTGTGGAAGTTCCGGCAGCGGGGCGAGGACGACAGCGAGCCGGCACAGGTCTACGGGTCCACGCAGATCGAGCTGGCCTGGACCGTAATCCCGGTCATCATTGTGGTGGTGCTCTTCCTGACGACGGCCCGGTTGATCTTCGCGATCCAGGACAACCCTCGTCCGCCGGGCTCGCTTGATGTCACCGTGGTCGGGCACCAGTTCTGGTGGGAGTTCCGATATCCGAAGTACGGCATCGTCACGGCGAACGAGCTGCATGTTCCGCTCTCTGATCCCAACCACCCCACGCCGACCTACCTGAAGCTGCTCTCAGCCGACGTCATCCACAGTTTCTGGGTGCCGCAGCTTGCGGGCAAGACCGATGCCATTCCGAACCACGAGAACGAGATGTGGGTGGACCCGCATGCGCCGGGCATGTACGTGGGCCAGTGCGGGCAGTTCTGCGGGACCCAGCACGCCAAGATGCTGCTGCGGGTGTATGTGGACACGCCGCAGCAGTTTGCCGCCTGGGTGAGCAATCAACAGCTGCCGGGCCCCTCGTCCGGGGACGTTGCGGCCGGCAAGCAGGTGTTTGAGACGCAGTCCTGCATGAACTGCCACGCCGTGAAAGGCTCGGTGGCAAACGGCCACTTCGGACCAGACCTGACGCACTTTGGCGGGCGGGACACGCTCGGCTCGGGCGCGGTGCCGAATACGCGAGAGAATCTCAAGGCCTGGATCCGCGACCCCTCAGACCTGAAGCCCGGCGCGCTGATGCCGGCCATGCAGCTGGACGAAACCCAGCTGGACCAGGTGACGGCATACCTGGCCAGCCTCAAGTAGTTCCTTGTTTTCGCTCATGAGCTGAGAGAGCTTTCTTCAGCCGAGAGCCGCACGGCATGCCTCTTTATGGCTCAACGATACGCAAGTCCCTCCCACAAGCCGGTGGGGTGAGGGGGCAGCAAGCAGGAGGAGCACACTCGTATGGCCGACGTATCGCTACCAATCGGGGAGCTGGATCTGACCCCGCCGCGGACCGACGCGGGCACGTTTCGCGAGTGGCTGCATGGCTGGATTGCGACCGTTGATCACAAGCGCTTGGGCATCCTCTACATCCTCTACTCGCTCATCTTCCTGGTGGTTGCGGGCGTGGAGGCGATCCTGATCCGCATCCAGCTGGCGGTGCCGAACAACCACTTCCTGTCGCCCCAGGTGTACAACCGCATGTTCACCATGCATGGCACGACGATGGTCTTCCTCGTCGGCATGCCGATCCTGTTCGGGTTCGGCAACTACCTGGTGCCGCTGATGATTGGCGCGCGCGATATGGCGTTTCCGCGGCTCAACGCGTTTTCGTTCTGGCTGACGGCTTTTGGCGGCCTCCTGCTGTACTACAGCTTTATCGGAGGGTCGGGTCTCTACGGAGCGGGGTCAGCGCCGGACGTAGGTTGGTTTGCCTATGCGCCGCTCACGCTGCGGCCTTTTTCGCAGGGCCACCAGGTAGACTTCTGGGCGCTCTCGCTCTTCGTTGCCGGATGGGGCACGCTGGGCACGGCGATCAACATCGTGGCAACCATAGTCAGCATGCGCTGCAAGGGGATGACGATGATGCGCATCCCGCTCTTCTGCTGGCTGATGCTGTGTGTTTCGGCGCTGACGCTGGTGACCATTACGCCGCTCACCGCGGCGCAGGTGATGCTGCTGCTGGACCGCTACCTGGGAGCGCATTTCTTTGACACGCAGGCGGGCGGGTCGGCGCTGGTGTGGGTGCACTTCTTCTGGATCTTCGGGCACCCGGAGGTCTATGTGCTCGTCCTGCCAGCCTTCGCAATCGCCAACGAGATCATCCCCGTCTTTTCGCGCAAAGCCATCTTTGGCTACCCGGCCATGGTCGCAGCCTCGGTGGGCATCGTCTTTGTCTCGCTCGGCGTGTGGGCGCACCACATGTTTACCGTGGGGATGACGTCGGTCGCGAATGCATTTTTCACGCTTTCAACGATGATCATCGGCGTGCCGACCGGCATCAAGATCTTTAACTGGCTGGCGACCATGTGGGGCGGCAAGCTGCGCTTTGCCACGCCCATGCTCTTCTGCACGGCCTTTGTCTTCCAGTTCCTTATCGCTGGGCTCACCGGCATCATGCTCTCGTCCTCGCCATGGGACTG
>DASWUY010000181.1:0-4575 GCA_036401435.1 Acidobacteriaceae bacterium
CTCCTGGCCTTCCGCATCCTGGGCGGCCTGGGGGTAGGCGGCTCCTCTGTGCTGGGCCCGGTCTACATCGCAGAGATGGCGCCGGCCAAGATTCGCGGGCGCCTGGTCGGGCTCTTCCAGATCAATATCGTTGGCGGCATCCTGCTCGCCTATGCATCAAACTACCTGGTTGCCCGCTTGCATCTCGGGGCCACTGAGTGGCGCTGGCAGCTGGGCATCGCGGCGGTTCCCGCGGTCATCTTCCTCGCTCTTCTCTTCGGCATTCCACGCAGCGCCCGGTGGCTGGTCACCCAGGAGCGCTTCGACGAGGCTGGATCCATTCTCAAGGCGCTGGGCTCGCCCGACTCCGAGGCGGAGCTGGCCGAGATGCGGGCAGCGGTGCGTGCCGAGAGCACCCGGCGCGAGGTGCCGCTCTTTACCCGTAGCCACCGGCTGCCCATCTTCCTCGCTATCTCCATCGGTCTCTTCAACCAGTTGGCGGGCATCAACGCCATCCTCTACTACCTTAACGACATCTTCAACGCGGCCGGCTTCTCGAAGATTTCCGCCGATGAGCAGGCCGTGCTCATCGGCTTGATGAACTTCAGCGCGACCTTTGTCGGCATGTCGCTGATTGACAAGCTGGGCCGCAAGACGCTGCTGGTGATTGGCTCGGTCGGGACGACACTCTCGCTGTCGGGGGTGGCGTCCATCTTCTACTCGCACCGGCATGCGAGCTACCTCATCTGGCTGCTGCTGATCTATATCTTCTTTTTCTCGATCTCGCAGGGTGCGGTGATCTGGGTCTACATCTCGGAGGTCTTTCCAACCAGCGTTCGCAACAAGGGCCAGAGCCTGGGGTCGGGTGCGCACTGGGTGATGAACGCCATACTGACTTACGCGTTTCCGCTGGTGGTGGCAAGGGTCTCGCCTGGGGCGCCGTTTGTGCTGTTTGCGGCAATGATGGTTCTGCAATTCTTCGTCGTGCTCTTTATCTATCCGGAGACCAAAGGGCGGACGCTGGAGCAGTTACAAGTGCAGCTTGGCACCAGCCAGGCTGTCCTTTGAACGTGCGAAATTCGCCGATGTTCCCAACCTTATTCTTCGCCTCTTATTCGCTATAATGAAGGCAGTGTGCGTAAGGCCTTGCAGTCGTTTCGTCTCCACCTGGCCCCGTTCATCTAATCCGTATGCATTCGGTTCAGCAAAAACTCGAGATTCTGGCGGACGCTGCCAAGTACGACGCGTCCTGTGCTTCGTCCGGCGCCAAGCGCGCGGGCAATGGTCAGGGCGTCGGTCATACGGATGGAATGGGCATTTGCCACTCCTATACGCCGGACGGGCGCTGCGTTTCGCTGCTCAAGCTGCTGCTTACCAATTACTGCACGTACGACTGCGTCTTCTGCGTGAACCGGGTCTCGTCCGACATCCGCCGGGCGCGCTTTACGCCGCAGGAGGTGGTCGACCTTACGCTGAGCTTTTACAAGCGCAATTACATCGAGGGATTGTTTCTCAGTTCGGGCATCATCCAGTCGCCTGATTACACCATGGAGCAGCTGATTGAGGTTGCTCGCACCCTGCGTGAGACACATCATTTTGGCGGCTACATCCACCTCAAGGCGATCCCCGGCGCCTCCGAGTCGCTGATTGCGCTTGCCGGTCTCTACGCGGACCGCCTGAGCGCCAACATGGAGCTGCCCACCCAGCAGGACCTGGTCCAGCTGGCGCCGGACAAGAAGGTGGACCTGATCGAGGGCACGATGGGGCAGATCTTCGAGAAGAAGACCGCGTCAGAGGAGGAGCAGAAGAGCGCGCGGCCCAGCAATCATCGCCGGTCGGGCGCGGGGACGGTGAAAAAATTTGCGCCCGCCGGCCAGGGCACCCAGATGGTTATCGGCGCCACGCCCTCCACCGACCAGCAAATCCTCTCGACAGCCTCGCACCTCTACCAGGCTTACGACCTGAAGCGCATTTATTACTCGGGCTTTTCTCCCTTCCAGCATGCAGACGCGCGGCTGCCCATTAAGCCTGTCGCACTGGTCCGCGAGCACCGCCTGTACCAAGCTGACTGGCTCATGCGCTACTACGGTTTTGAGGGTCACGAGCTCACCACGCCCGAGCAGCCAAACCTTGACCTGACCCGCGACCCCAAGCTCACCTGGGCGCTAAACCACCGCGAGTTCTTCCCGGTCGACATCAACCAGGCCCCGCGTGAGGCGCTGCTCCGCGTGCCGGGCATCGGCTATCGCAACGTTGACCGGATTCTGCGCATTCGCAAGTACCACCCACTCTCACTGGACGACCTGCGCAAGCTGAATGTCCGCGTAAAGACCGCCGGGCCGTTCCTGATTACCACCGATCACGCACAGCCGGGCGCTGCTCTCGACTCGCTTGCTCTGCCCGAACAGGTAACCGCACCCGCCCAGCTCCAACTCTTCACCGCAGGCACCAGTGCCCTTACTGGCGAGCTATAGGGTAGGCCGGCGAGTTCTACCACCTTGTCACTCTGTGGAAAACCACAAAGGAGGAGCGAAATGCCTATGCCGAATACACCCAGTAAGCCGGTCTTCGCTGAGAAGATCGCCAGGATGGCAGATCGCGGACAGGACATCTCCGCGCATTTCAAGAATCAGTTCACCGTAGTCAGGCCGGCTATCGAGCGAGTCAGTGTAGATTTCACTCAGCCCATGCTTGAGGAGTTGGATCAAGAGGCCGAATCACTGAACATCAGACGGCAGGCCGTCATCAAGACCATGCTTCGCGAAGCCCTCGACCGCCACCACCGCGCCCAGCAGGCGCCTAAGGCACATAGCTAGCTGATCGCGACCTGCCGTTGAACACGCCTCCCTGTCTCCCTTTTCCCCCTCCAGGTGATCCTAGCTACCCTAATCCAATCTTTCACGGCAAGCACCAGCGCTGTAACCGGAGAGTTGTAGCAGATAGAGCAAGGCTAGCTCTCCACCGGGGGCAGCTTAGGTCTCAACGTCCTAGGCGTGTAGGTAACGGACGACGTCAGCCACACTTTCCGATAACGTCTTTCCACTTGTATCCAATACTTCGATCCTGCTTCCAGCGCTTCATTACGCAAGTATCGCGCCGCCCTCTCACACGCCGGCACGGCATCCCACCACTGACATGCTCTACCGGCTCACCATTGATCCCGGCTCCGACACCCCGCAGCTCGACGTGTGGCGCGACAGGGCGCGCGCCCTGCTTCTCGCAGCCATTCCTCCCGACGCAATTGAACTTTCCGACGCCACCACCCCGCAACCTCTCGCTCTCGGCTTTTCGACGGAACCCGACCTGACGCCGCGTGCAGACGCGCCCAGGCCTTCGGTCCCTACAGCCTTCCTCGACCTGGCCGAGCTCGCCGCCTGCCATGCCAGCCCAGGTCGTTGGCAGCTGCTCTACCGGGTCCTCTGGCGCCTGCAGTCGAACCGGGAGCTGCTTCGCGATGAGCTGGATGACGATGTTGCCGAGCTCCGCCGCCTGCACGCTCAGGTGAACCGCGACCTGCACAAGATGCATGCCTATGTCCGCTTCCGCGTGGTCGAAGAGGCGCTCGCTACTTCTCCAGACACAACCGCTGCGGCCTCGCGAGCTACGATTGGCGACGCGCTGCCCGACTTGTTTGCGGCTGCCCCGCCGAGCCATGCCGTAGCTGCAGATCCCGAAGGCTACGAGCACTACGTCGCCTGGTACCGGCCGGACCACCGCATCCTCGCGCTCGCGGTCCCCTTCTTCGCCGAGCGTTTCGCCGTGATGCGCTGGACCATTTTCACCGACTACGCCTCGGCCTCCTGGGACCCGCGCTCGCGCCGGGCGATCTTTGGGCCGGGCGCGCCGCGTCCCGTTGGCAAGGATGGCGAGCCGGCGGCAGACGAGCTCGCCTCCATGTGGCGGAGCTACTATGGCGCCATCTTCAATCCCGCCCGCCTGAATACGCGCGCCATGAAGGCAGAGATGCCGGTGCGCTACTGGAAGAACCTTCCCGAACTCGACATCCTGCCGCATCTACTGCAACAGGCAGACCGCCGCGTAGGAACCATGATGGCTGAACAGGATACGGATACCGCCGCACCCTTTGTACCGTCGCAGCATCTGCTGCCGGTGCTGGCCGAGGCGCTGCCCCGCTGTCAGGGCTGCGACCTGTACAAGCACGCGACGCAAGCCGTCTTTGGCGAGGGCCCGGGCCGCGCATCGCTGATGCTGATTGGAGAGCAGCCCGGGGATGAAGAGGACCGGCGCGGCGCACCTTTCATCGGGCCCGCTGGCAAGGTCTTTGACAAGGCGCTGGCGGAGCTTGGACTCAACCGCGGCGAGCTCTATGTCACCAACGCCGTCAAGCACTTCAAGTTTGTTGAACGCGGCAGGCGCCGCATTCACGAGTCGCCCAAGCTTCGCGAGCTCTCCGCCTGCCGCCCCTGGCTGCTCGCGGAGCTTGACGCCGTCCAGCCCAAGGTAGTTGTCTGCCTCGGCGCCTCGGCCGCTAAGTCCCTGCTGGGGGCCAAGTTCGCGCTGATGAAGGACCGCGGCAAGGTCGTCCAATCTCCCTACGCCGACAAGGTCATTGCAACCCTGCACCCGTCTGCCATC
>DASWUY010000182.1:0-2878 GCA_036401435.1 Acidobacteriaceae bacterium
CCATCCTATCCGATATCCGCAAGGCAGCAAGAGGGGCACCCGACCAGCGTGGCTGCTATTTCGTCGGGTGCTCTGTCCTTTTTTGGGCGGCAGATGACGCAGCGCGCAGGGATGGACCACACCGGAAACGAGCGACTGGCAGCGGTGGCAAGTGGCACAAGCGCGTGGCAGCATGACTGGAAAGCGGCATACCTATGACACGAGTTCTTTTGGTCGAGAGTGAAGCGTTGCGACTGGACCAGGTACGGGCCCACGGGCGCCGCTCCGGCGTGGCGCTGGAGTATGAGTGCGCGCGCACCGAGCCGGAGGTGCGGGAGATGCTGAGGCGGAGGCCGGCGCTGGTGGTGGCCGCAGTGGAAGGGCTTCCGGAGCTGCCCGTGTCCGGAGTGGCAGAGATGGCGCAGCAGGCGCGGGTGCCGGTGCTGGTGGTGGGTGGGGATACGCCGGCCGAGCAGGAGACGCTGGCCCAGGCGCGAGGGCTGTATGTGGCCAGCTGCCGCCGCAGTGGAATCGACTGGCTGCCGGTGCTGGTGGAACGCACGGTGCGGGAGCAGGAGCAGGGCAGGCAGGCGCAGGGTAGTGCGGAACGGTGTGGCGCGCAGCAGATGCGGGAGATCCAGAAGCTGGTGACGATCGGACAGCTGGCCGGCTCGATCGCGCACGAGATCAACAATCCGCTGGAGGCGATCACCAACCTGGTGTATATCGTGGCCACCGACTCGACGCTACCGGAGCCGCTGCGGGTGCACCTGGACCTGGCCCAGCAGGAGCTGGAGCGGGTGGCGCAGATCAGCAAGCAGACGCTGAGCTTTTACCGGGAGACACAGGCGCCGGTGCGGGTGATGTTGTCGGCGCTGATGGAGGAGGTGCTGGTGCTGTATGCGCGGCGCCTGGAAGAGAAGCAGATCACGCTGGAGCGGCGGTTTGAGTCAGAGGCGCCGGTGATGGCATTTCCCGGCGAGCTGCGGCAGGTGTATGCGAACCTGCTGGCGAATGCAATTGAGGCGACGCCGGCGGGGGGAAGGCTGGTGGTGCGCATCCATTGCGCGAGCCGTCGGGGCGAAGGCTGGGAGAACGACGCGGTGCACGGGGTGCGGGTGGTCATCGCGGACAACGGCATGGGGATACCGGCCGGGGTGCGGGAGCGGCTTGGGCAGGCATTTTACACGACCAAGGGGCAGCGTGGGACGGGCCTAGGGCTATGGGTGTCGCAGGCGATCCTGAAGCGGTACGGGGGCGCGATGCAGTTACGCTCGGCTACCGAGGGAGAGCGGCGGGGGAGCACGTTCAGCATTTTCATGCCGATAGAGGCGGAGTCGCGCGTGTACGAGATTCCGGCGATAGCGGCCAGCGGGGCCGAGGGCGTGAAGGCGGCGGGCGCGGGCGGGCTGCAGCTGTGTGCGAGTGGTGCCTAGGGTGGGTGGCTTGTGGCCGTCCTGTTCCTTCAAGGGGGAAATAGTAGATGAATGCAGGGCCAGAGGATCTGGGCCTGCCGTGCCTGGAGGGGGCGGAGGGTTGGAGCCGGTTGAGGGAAGACGGGGTGGAGCGGAAGCAGGAGCAGGGTGAGGCGCGGGGCGCCGGGGGCACTGGCCTGAACGCGGAGGCCCGCCTGCAGCTGCCTGGGGAGAGGGAAGAGCGACGGCTGGCGGCGCTCTATGAGCTGGCGGTCCTGGACACTGAGGAAGAGCAGAAGTACGACGATTTGACGCGGCTGGCGTCCTTTATCTGTGACGCGCCGATGTCGCTGATCTCGCTGGTGGACCGGGAGCGGCAGTGGTTCAAGTCCAGGCAGGGAATGGACCTGGCGGAGACGCCGCGATCCGAGGCGATCTGCGATTACACGGTGCAGCAGGCCGAGCTTTTCATCGTGGAGGATGCGGCGCTCGATGCGCGCTTCCGGGAGATGCCGCTGGTGCGGAGCGGGGTGATTCGTTTTTACGCCGGGACGCCAATTCTCAGTCCGGACGGACACAGTGTGGGGAGCCTGTGCGTGCTGGACTCGGTGCCGCGGCAGCTGAGCGAGCAACAGAAGAATGCGCTGCAGGTGCTGGGGCGACAGGCGGGGGCCTACTTGCTGATCTCAACCCAGGTGCGTGCGCTGCTGAAGAGCGCGGAGGAGCGGCGGCTGGTGGAGCAGGAGCTGCGCCGGAGCAAGGAGCAGCTGGAGGAGGCGAATCGGCGGCTGATGGAGCTGGCCTCCACCGACGCGCTGACGGGCCTCGCGAATCGGCGGGGGATGGAAGCGCGGATGCGTCAGAAGGAGTCGGGCGGGGAGCCGGCGCTTTCGATGCTGATGATCGACGTGGACCACTTCAAGCGGGTGAACGACCTGCTGAGCCACGAGACCGGAGACCTGGTGCTGCAGCGGGTGGCGGCGCTGCTGCGGTCGTGCACGCGGGAGACGGACACGCTGTGCCGGTATGGAGGCGAGGAGTTTGTCCTGCTGTTGCCGGGAGCAGACCACGAGGCGGCATTGCAGAGGGCGGAGCGACTGCGGCAAGCGGTGGAGCTGGATGTGGACGGGGTTGCGGCGGTGACGGTGAGCATCGGGGTGGCGACGGCGCAACCGGACGGCCGGGGCGTAGGGCTGCCCGGGCTGCTGGCCGCTGCGGACAAGGCGCTCTACCTGGCCAAGGCGCAAGGGCGGAACTGCGTGCGCAGCGCGGGACCGTACCCGGAGCGGGAGTCAGACTTCACCTTCGAATGACGGCGGCGCCCGCAGGCCGAGGCATTACAATCAGGGCGATGGGTGACAAACGGGGTTCCACTCTTTCGCTGTCTCTTTCTCTGTCTCTCGGGTTGCTGCTGGCTGCCTGCGGCGCGCCGGCGCGGGCGCAGTTTGCCGGACCGCAGACGACGCCGGTGCATGATGCACGCG
>DASWUY010000183.1:0-3177 GCA_036401435.1 Acidobacteriaceae bacterium
CACTCCGACCGTGAACGCGGACGGCTCGATCCGCCTGAAGGTGAGCCCGGAGGTGAGCACCCTTGATTACAGCAACTCAGTGACGATCTCCGGCTTTACGATCCCCGCGCTCTCGACCCGCCGCGCCGAGACGGAGGTTGAGATCAAGGATGGACAAAGCTTTGTAGTCTCTGGCCTGCTCGATCACCGGGTGACGGACAACGTGAACAAGCTGCCCGGCTTCGGCGATATCCCGTTGCTGGGCCAGGTCTTCCGGTCCAAGAGCTTCCAGCACTCTGTGGTGGAACTGGTGGTCATTGTTACGGCGACGGTCGTCGATCCGGTAGCAAATCCCGTGGCTCCTGTAGAGCCGAAGCTGGCTGTTCCGGTGATGACCGCGGGCAAGTTCGACACCAGCATGAACAAGGAATGGAAGACCGCGGACCCGAAGGCGGTGAAGCCGTGAGCGAGCCGGTAGAGCGGGCGACCCAGGCCATCTTCTGCGTTTGCGCCGACGAGGGCGTGGTGACCGCGGCTCATGCCTGCACCGAGCAGGAGGATGGCGCGGTATTCTTTGGGGAATTTCGAGACTACATTACGGCGGACAAGCGCCCGCAATTTTCCCCCACGCTGAAGAGTGCCGCGGCCTGCGTCGCCCTGGTTGATTTCGACAAGGATCCCGAACTCGCCCTGCAGACCACCGAGCGTCTGCAGCAGATCTTCCTCAAGAAGATCAGCATCATCGCGGTAGGTTCCATGCTGGATGCCAGCCTGCTGCTGCGGGCTATGCGCGCGGGCTGTACGGAGTACCTGAGCAAGCCGGTAAATGTGGATGAGCTGGGCCGGGCGCTGCGGCGATTCAGGGAGCGGCTGATGCTGGCGCCCGAGATGCAGAGCGGCGTAGGGCGGGTGATTGCGCTCTTCGGAGCCAAGGGTGGCGTTGGCACGACCATCCTGGCGGTGCACCTGGCTACCTTCCTGGTCCGCCAGCACGGGAAAAGGGTCCTGCTGATCGACCACAAGCACCAACTGGGACACGTGGCCCTGTACCTGGGGCTGACGGATACGCGATACCACTTTGACGAAATGCTCCGCAACGTGGACCGCCTGGACGTGGAGCTCCTGAACGGATTTGTGATTCATCACGAGAGTGGGCTGGACGTGATTGCCTCGCCCGAGACAGCGACCGAGCACCACGAGGGCAAGCGCGACGAGCTGGAGCGGGTGATGGACTTCCTCCGCCGTGAGTACGACTACGTGCTGATCGATTCCTCGGTCGGATACCAGGATTCCAAGCTGTCACTGATTGACCAGGCAGACGAGATCTACCTCGTTTCCACTCCGGATGTCGCGTCGCTTCGGGATCTGGCCCGGCTGGTGGAAAGCATGAGCCTGAGCGACCTGGCCATGAGCAAGTTGCGGCTGGTGCTGAACCGGGCGGCGGCCGAAGACTCCCTGAACGCAGCGCAGATCCAGAAGGCCGTGCACTTCCCCGTGGCGATCAGCATTACCAACAACTATCTGGAGCTGATGCGAGCCATCAACGAAGGCAAGCCGGTCGCCTCTTCGCTCAAGTCCACCTTCAACCAGCAGCTGCAGCGGTGGTCCGATCAGATCGTAGGCAGCGGTGCGTCGCTCACCGGAGACAAGACGGCGAAGAAGAAGCGGCTGGCTTTCTGGCAGAAGGTCTGACGGTAGGCGCTCGAGGAGGGAACGATGTCGGAAGTATCTTTGTACATGACGCCGCGTCCGCGCCCCGCCGCGCAGCCGGAGACGCGCGTCAACGCGGTGCTGACCGACGAGGCGCGCCATGTGCTGAAGACGGCGGTCCACAACGAGCTGATCAAGCGCATGGACCTGTCGAAGCTGGCGCTGATCCAGGCCGATGGGGTGAGTGGGCGGCCGCGCCTGCTGGCTGTCATCGTGCAGCTGGTGGGCGAGCAAAGCGTGCCGCTCAGTGCGGCGGACCGGGACCTGCTGGCCAAGGAAGTGCTCGATGAGGTCTTCGGGCTCGGGCCCCTCGAGCCGTTGCTGCAGGACCCGACGATCAGCGACATCCTGGTGAACACGTTCAGCGCGGTGTATGTGGAGAGGCGCGGCGTCATCGAGAAGACGCACGTGGTCTTCAAGGACAACGCGCATCTGATGCACATCATCGACAAGATCGTCTCCGCGGTAGGGCGCCGGATCGACGAGTCGTCGCCGATGGTGGACGCGCGGCTGCTGGATGGGTCGCGCGTCAACATCGTCGTGCCTCCGCTGGCAGTCGATGGCCCGCTGCTCTCCATTCGCCGATTTGGAAGCAAGCCCCTGGAGGCGGCCGACCTGCTGCGATACCAGGCGCTAACTCCGCCCATGCTGGCCATGCTGGCAGGCGCGGTCAAGGCTCGCCTGAACATCATCGTCTCGGGAGGAACAGGCGCTGGCAAGACCACTCTGCTGAACGTGACCTCCAGCTTCATCTCCGCTGCGGAACGCATCGTGACGATCGAAGACTCGGCCGAGTTGCAGATCAAGCAGGAGCATGTGGTTCGGCTGGAATGCCGGCCGCCAAACCTCGAAGGCAAGGGCGCCATTCGCCAGCGGGAGCTTGTGATCAATGCCTTGCGTATGCGTCCCGACCGCATCATCTTGGGCGAGGTCCGCGGCGAAGAGGCCTTGGACATGTTGCAGGCCATGAATACCGGTCACGATGGATCGATCACCACCGTGCACGCCAACAACCCTCGCGATGCGATTGCGCGTATCGAGACGATGGCCATGATGGGAACGCTGGCACTGTCGGAGAAAGCGGTGCGTGCACAGATCGCCTCGGCCGTGGATCTGATTATCCAGGTCTCGCGCATGAGTGACGGTAGCCGGCGCGTGACCCACATCACTGAGATCACGGGCACGGCAGGAGACCTGATCAGCATGCAGGATCTTTATCTCTTCGAGAAGCAGGGGCTGGGGCCGAATGGACGCGTCAAGGGTCGCTTTCTTTCTACCGGCATTGTGCCGAAGTTTGCCGAGCGACTGACAGCGGCCGGCGTTCCTCTCGCGATCGGTCCCTACGAGGAAGTGATCCAGGTCTGATGGCAGGAGGGGTGGCGTGCTTACCATAACGTTCTTTAGCCTGCTGCTGGTTGTCTTTGCCATCCTGTGGATGGCTACGCGGCGGCGCGCCGTCCCGAAGACGTTGAAGGTGCGGCTGGCCGC
>DASWUY010000184.1:0-4324 GCA_036401435.1 Acidobacteriaceae bacterium
CGACCAGTTCCCCGCCGGCCTCTACACTGACCCCGGCGTCGATACCCACTGGTGGCTTGAAATGCGGCGCAACCTCCAGCAGGGAGACATCGTCGTTCCCCCCGGCAATTACTTCGTTCTGGGCGACAACCGGAACCACAGCCGCGACAGCCGCTACTGGGGCTTCGTCCCCCGCTCCACCGTCATCGGCCGCCCCTTCGCCATCTACTTCTCCCTTCGCCAGCCCTCTGCCACCGATACCCCCTCGCTGCCGGATGATAAACTCGGACACGATGACGGCCCGGTGACTGGCATGGTTGACTTCGCACGTTGGGACCGCATGTTCCGCATCGTGCGCTAGTTCCCGCCCTCACGGCCGCCCAGAGGGAAGCACTCCATCGCATGGCACAAACCCTGGAACAACCGCCCAGCACCAGCCCGTCCGCACCGCCCCGACGCGCCCCGGAAGAGACCCCGCACGAGTTCTTCGCCTCCATCTGCAGCGTCTTCGTCCTCGGCCTCTTCGCACTGACCTTCATCTTCCAGAACTTTGAGATCCCCTCCGGCTCCATGCTCCAGACGCTGCTCATCGGCGATCACGTGCTGGTCGACCGCATCACCATCGCACCCCGTACCCGCTGGGCGCCCTTCCTTGACTACCGGGAGATCAGGCGCGGCGACATCATCGTCTTCTACAAGCCGCAGTATCCCGACTTCTTCCTCGTCAAGCGCGTCGTCGGCATCCCCGGCGACCACATTCACTTGCGCAACGGCGTCGTCTACCTCAACGGCAAGCCCCAGGTCGAGCCGCTCGCCGCCCGACCCAGCGACTCCAGCTATGTGCCCTACCGTGACGATTTCCCCGCCATCCCCTCCTCGCAGGGCTACGAGGTCACCGCCAGCTGGGCCGAGGAGCTGCCCCAGCACATCGTGGGTGAAGACCTGGTCGTCCCCGAAGGCAAGTACTTCGCCATGGGTGACAACCGGCCCAACTCGCTCGACAGCCGCTTCTGGGGCTTTGTCCCCCGCGAAAACATCATCGGCCGCCCTCTCTTCGTCTACTGGTCCTTCATCACCGGCGAAGAGCAGAACGATAAGACCGGCGCCTCCGAACGCGTCGCCTGGATGGTCCACATCGTCACCCACTTCCTCGACCAGACCCGCTGGCGGCGCACCCTGCACCTCGTGCGCTAACGCGCCAAATTCCGCTTACCGCACCAGACCCGCGCAAACCAGGTCACTCGTCCGCATCTCACGCGACGTGACCCTCCAGCTCACCCGACCTCCAGGCTCGTGAAGACCCAACCGTCCAAGCCACGCGCCCATGCCGCAGCCTTGCTCTGGGCTGCGATCCTCGGCGCCCTTAGCGCGCTGGCCTGCGTCGCCGCCCGGCTCACCTTCCGCCTCCTGCAGTGGCTCTTCACCGGACAATCCGGAATGCTCCCCCATGCCGCCGCGACTCTGCCGCCCCTGCGACGGGTCCTCGTCCCCGTCGTTGGCGCCCTCTGCGCCTGGACCATCCTCCGCGCCCGGCAACGATCGAGCCCCACTCCCTACGTCGACTACGGCAAGGCGGTGCGCGCCAGCGATGGCGTGATTCCCTTCCCCTCTACCCTCTGGCGCACCGCGGCCTCCGCCTTCTCCATCGCCACTGGCGCCGCCATCGGCCGCGAAGGCTCCATGATCCAGTTCGCCTCGGCGACGACCTCGCTCGCGGGTAGCTGGGCCGGCCGCTACCTCACAAAGCGCGCCCTCACCCGACCTCGCACCGCCGTGCTTCTACGCGACTTCCCGCTGCCCACCCAGGTCGCCTGCGGCGTAGCCGCTGCCGTCTCCGCCGCCTACCAGGCTCCGGTTGCCGGGGTCTTCTTTGCATCCGAGATCGTTCTCGCCCGCGCCACGCTCCCCGAGTACTCCCTCCTGCTCACGGCATCGGTCGCAGGCTGGCTCCTCAGCCGCCCCCTCCTCGGTCCCAGCCCCATCTTCGCCGCGCCCGCCGCACTCCCCCCGCTCCAGGCCGGCTGGCTCTGGCTGTTGCCCCTCGCCCTGTTCCTGTCACTCCTTTCTCCCGCCTACCAGTGGCTCATCCGCTGCGCCCGGGGTGCGCGCAGCCTCCCGCTCGCGCTCGTCTGGGGCGGCGCTGCGGTCGGCCTGCTCTCGCTCGTCCGCACAGAGGTCTGGGGGAACGGCGATCAGGCCCTCCGCGACCTCCTGCACACCGACGCCCTACCGGCTGCCAGCGCCCTGGGCACGCTGCTCGTTCTGCGCCTGCTGGCTACCACCCTCTGCGTCGGGGTAGGCACCATCGGCGGCGTCTTCACCCCCACCCTCTTCGTCGGCGCCGCACTCGGCCTGCTCGCCGCCCACCTGGTCCACGCCCCCTCACCCCTGCTCTTCGCCTTCACCGGCCTCGGCGCCCTGCTCGCCGCCGTGACCCGCGCGCCGCTCATGGCCACCTTCATGGCCGTCGAGCTCACCGGCCGATGGGAACTGCTGCCCATCGCTCTCCTCTCGAACCTCGCTGCCTCGCAACTCGCCTCCCGTCTCACCCCGCACTCCCTCTACGCCATCGCCACCACCGAGCCAGGCGACCACCACCGCACCCCCATCCAGACACCCGCCCAATCTATGCCTCTCCCTGAAAAGCCGCACTCACGCCGCCGTCGCTGAGGCTCCCTTCACCTGTCCCTGGTCATCCAGCATCTCCCCTGCCATCACCTCCATCGTGTCGTTGATCACTGCCCCCAGCAGCAGCGCCAACCCGCTGATATAAAACCAGGTCAGCAGCACGATCACCGCCCCCAGCGATCCGTAGGTTACCGAGTACGTATCAAAGTAGTGCAGGTAGAGCCGCAGCGCCTGGGAAGCCACCAGCCATAGGATGATCCCTAGCGCCGCCCCCGGCGTCACCCACTCCCAAGGCTGACCCTTGATCGATGGGGCCTTCGAATACACGAGCGCAAACACAATCGCCACCAGCGCAAACGCCACCGGCCAGGTCAGCAGCCGCACCGCCACCAACTCCACCGTCCCAAAGCCCCCATGCCGGTTCTCCACCAGCTTGTCCCCGAAGAAGAGCGTCACCAGCGCCGCCGTAAAGATCACCCCAATCGCCAGCGTGAGCAGCACCGCGTTCAAACGCGCCTTCCAGAACGGCCGCTTCTCCTCCACCTGATGCACCGCGTTCAGCGCGTCCTGGATCGCAGTGGTTCCCACACTTGCCGACCACAGCGCGGTCAACGCACCAAACAGCACCTTGCCCCCGTTGCTGGCATGGGTGGTCTGGTGCAGCGTGTCCGCGATCACCTGGTAGGCGCTCGGCGGGATGACCTTGCCCAGGTACGCCAGCAGCTTGCTGTTCAGGTCTGACGCCGAGCGCGCCGCCAGCCCCACCAGCGCCGACGCCGCAATCAACATCGGGAACAGCGCGAAGAAGAAGTAGTAGGCCAGCTGCGCCGCCCGCCCCGTAATGTCCTCCTTCATCGCCGCTATGCCCACCCGCTTGGCAAAGGGCCAAAGCCCTTGCTTGCGGAGAGCCGCCAGCGGCATCCTCTGGTGCCTGGCTGCCACCACCGCACGCTTGCGCTCGGGCGTGGCAGCCGCTTGCTCTGCATCCGGTTCTTCCTTCATTCCCTGTCCTGTCCGGTCCGAGTTTGTCGCGCGAGCCTGCCGCCGGAATCCTCAACAGCCAACCAGCGACTCACGATGGTAGATGCGCCCTCACGGCCTCCACACTGCGCGCCAGTGCCATTTGCGCACGCACGACCCTGCACTGCCCCGCGTCCGTCTCTCCGGTGACCGCCCGGCGCCCGCCCAAACCGGCCCTGTGTACACTGGACGCGTGCAACGGCTATGCGCACTCGTCTTGGTTGCCCTTTCCGCCTGGCTGCTCGTCGCTCCCGCGGTCGGCGGCGCCTCTGCGGATGGACATCTGCTGCCAGCCTGCTGCCGTAACCTGGGCGCGCATCACTGCGCCGGAACCACGGCAGCCTTCTCCCGCAGCCACGGCGCCACCCTTCGCTCCGCCGCCTGCCCGCTCCTCCCGCAGCGGTCCTTCGCTCTCCTTGAGCGCTCTCTCGGCGCCCGACCCCTCGGCCTGACCTTCTCGCCTTCCACCTACGCCTTCTTCTCGCGCACCGCGCTGCACGGCCACGCCAAGCGGCGCGCCCTGGAGAGTCCGCGCGCTCCACCCGCCTCGTAAGCTCCTCGCACCCTCGGCCGCAGACACAGCTCCCAGCGGCCCTCCGTGTGTTGTTGCTCGCGCTGCCTCCAGCCCCTAGCCGAACCAGGCGGGCAGCGTGTACGAAAGGCGCCTTCCATGCTCCCGCCCCATCCCGGTTTCCAT
>DASWUY010000185.1:0-21974 GCA_036401435.1 Acidobacteriaceae bacterium
AATGTCTTCCGGCTCGTCTACCCCCGCCAGCAGTTTCAGGATGCGCTGCGTGAGCAGTTCGGTCTTGCCCGCACCCGCAGGCGCTTGCACGATCCAGGAACGGGAGACGTCGAGCGCCGCGCGCCGTGCCTCGGCATCTGCGGGCGGCGCCGCACTCAGGGTCGGGCTGACTTCACTCACCTTCCAGACCTTCCTCCTCATCGTCTGGCAGCGTGTCTGTCTCATGCACACGGCACAGGCCGGGCAGGGGGCAGTACCTGCATGTCTTGAGGTGATCGCGCGGGTTCACGCGCGCATCGCCGCGCACAAAGTCGCTCGCAAGCGAGACCAGCGTTCCCGCCCAGCTCTCCCGGGTCGCATCGTCCAGCCGGTTCTTCAGGGCCGCGCCTGTCACTGCCGCGCTCACCTGCTTCTGCACGCTCTCGCCGCGCACCACCAGCTTGCTCTCCGGCGCGCGAATCTGCCCAAAGGCCACGCCGCTGACCCGCTCCATGCCGCCAAAGATCGCGTAGAGCGGCAGCTGCGGCTCCTCCGGCCGCTCCCCATCCCAGGCGCTCGGCTTCACCTCTCCGGTCTTGTAGTCCAGCAGCAGGCAGGTCCCGTTGTCCAGCGTATCTACCCGGTCCGGACGCAGGTCCAGCCGCAGCGGACCCACTTCAATCGACGTGAGTGCCTGCTCCAGCGCGAACACCGTAAAGGGCTCCCTCTCCCGCTCGCAAGCGAGCCACTCCAGCAGCCTGTCACGCACGCGCTGCTGCTCGCAGGCCAGGTAAGCAGTACGCCAGGCATCGCCCCGAGCCTCCTCCACCTTGGAGGCGAACACGGCGTTCACATGATAAGTAACCATGTCGGCTACATAACCCTCCTCGGTTGCGCGCAGCAGGTCGTTGAGCGTGTGCAGGCGCATCGGCTCGCCTGCGGTGCTTGACCACAAGCTCTGCAGCACCCGGTGCATCAGCGTGCCGCGCATCCGCGGGTCCAGCCCGTGCTCGGCATCCTCGAGGGCGTCGGCGCGCAGGCGGCGCACCGCAAACGACCGGAAAGCACACTCCGCCTGCCGCTTCAAGACCTCCGCACCCCCAGCGCTCCGGCCCTCCGGCCAGGGAAGCACGCCCGAATCGTCACGGACCGAGTCAAGCTCCACACACTCCATTCCGTACTGCGTCGCAGTCGGCATCTGGGACCCGATCCGGGCCGGGGGCGCGACGGCGCCGGTCAGGCTGGCAATCAGCCCCGCGCTGCCGACACCGTTCCGAGGCGCCGCAGCCGATGCGTGCACCTCACCCGCCGCCGGTCTCTTCACTTGCGCGAGCACCAGCGGCGATGCTCGCAGAGCGATCCCCTGCGCCTGTGCCGCGTAGCTCAGCCGCACCGTCGGCGCGCTGGCTACGATGCGCGTGGTCGCCTCTTGCGCCAGCACCCAATCGGCCTCTGGCGAGGCATGCGGCATCCGCGCCTCACGCTGCAGCCCGGCTGCCAGCAGCGGGTGCATCTGCCCGGTCGAGGGCCAGTGTTGATCGTCAGCACCCAGCAGCCACACGGCGTCAAAGCTCTGCCCTGAGGACTCAAAGGCGCCCAGGATCTGGATCGGCGGATCCGTGCTCTCGGCGGCAAAGATGACTCCATGCGCGTGCTGCTCCAGCGTCCGCAGGAACTGGCCCCAGGAAGGCTCGCTGCCGTCAAAGCCCAGCTCTGCCAGTTCGCCCAGCAGGCGTGTCCAGCGCTGCTGCGCCTGGTAGTTGAACGAGTCGAGCGGCCGATACCCCGGCCACCCTGCTTCTTCAAGCAGCGTCGGCACCAGCTCAGCCCAGGACGCATAGCTGCGCCGGCGCACTGCCGTGCGACCCTCTTCTCCCACCCGACCCTCCGCCAGCCCACGCGCGGCCAGCCGCCGCAGCCGTGCACCCAGCTCCTGCGGCATGGAGCGGCTGCGCGAGCGCTCCGCGAACCACGCCATCGAGACCTCGGCCGTGCGCCGCACCGAAGCATCCACCATCGCCAGCGCGGTGTGGTCGGCCGCCGACCCGGCCAGGAAGCCGGAGTTGAGCAGCCAGGTCAGGTCGGTCGAGTCAAGCGGCCCGGCCAGCCATCGCAGCACCCGCAGCGCCGAGCCGACTATCGGTACAGCGGCGAGTGACGTGCCCAGCGAAAACTCGTAAGGCATGGGCGGGTCAGCCATCGCTGCGCCGTCCGACGGCCAAAGGCAGGTCTGCGGCATCAGGATGCGCCGGAAGACCCGGTCGAGCTCCGCGCGGACTCGTTCGAGGTCCGGCACAATGACCCCGATCCGCACGCTTCCGTCTGCATGGGGAGGGTGCGCGAGCTGCTCGCGGCACCACCAGGCGCACGCCTCGTACTCCGCCTGGGGATGGTCAGCACGCACCAGCAGCGGCTCGCTGGCAGCGGGCGCCGGCTGGTAGCGATGCACCCTGGTACCCGCCGCAGCCAGCGCATCGAGCAGCAAACCCTGCCCCGGCGTGACCCGGTCAAAACCTACCAGCCACAGCTCGTCAGGTTGG
The DNA here is from genome assembly GCA_036401435.1 of Acidobacteriaceae bacterium. Taxonomy (GTDB): domain Bacteria; phylum Acidobacteriota; class Terriglobia; order Terriglobales; family Acidobacteriaceae; genus EB88. The sequence continues at coordinate 2,520 of DASWUY010000185.1, forward strand.
TCGAGTACCCCGGCCGCAGCTGCCAGCCTCTGCGCCAGGCGCGTCGACGAGAGCCATCCATGCCGCTGGCACAGCCGGTCGAAGTCCGCAGCCCAGACCAGGAAGCGCGCTGCATCCTCGTGGCTGGTCCCAAACCGCCCTGCCGCTGCCGCCACCCGCAGTGGGTGCGCGTCGTAGTCGCCCAGCAGGGCGTAGGCCTGTTGCGCCAGGTCGGCCATGCGCTGCGGGGCCACCACCCGGTCGCGGTCCGCGCCCTGTACCTGCTTCCATAGCTGGTGCTCCTGCAGCGCCGTCAGCGGCATTTCGACTGCAGAGGAGGAGTCGGCGCGTCGCGTGTACTGCTCCCACAGCTCGTTGATCCAGCTCTTCCAGTCCAGCACCCGCGGGCTGGGCCAGGCGGTCGCGCCCAGCGCCTGCCGGTCGCCGGCATGGGCCGCCTGCAGGGCGCGCGCCGCGCGCAGGTTTGCGGCCACCACCGTTGCTCCCCGTTCGAGCGCCTGTTGCAATGGCTCAGCCAGACGTCCTGTCCTGTCAAAGAGGGGCAGCACACCTAAGTGTAAACTCGGAGGTGTGTTTCGCCCCCTGCGTGCGCTGGTTCTCTGTCTGACGACTGCTCTGCTGGCGAGCGGCTGCCGGAACACCCGCGAGGCCCAGCCCGATGCCGCCGCAGATCACTCGCTCAAGACCTATCCGGTCACCGGCCGCGTGGCAGGCGTGAATCGCGCCTCCGGCGAAGTCGATCTCGATGCCGCCGCCGTCCCCGGCTACATGGACGCGATGCAGATGCCCTACAAGCTCAAGGATCCTGCCATCCTCGACGAGCTGCATGCCGGCGATACGCTGCGCGCCACCCTCGTCGCGGGTCCGGACGGCTCGGTCCTCGACCAGATTGTGATCACCGGCCAGGCGCGCCCCGTGGCTCGGCCCACCGGCAACCTGCAGCCGCTTACCCCCGGCGAGCCGGTGCCCGACTTTGCGCTGCGCAACCAGAACGGGAGCCTGGTGCACCTGGCGCAGTATCGCGGGCGCGTGCTCCTGGTCACCTTCGTCTATACCCGCTGCCCGCTCTCCGACTACTGCCCGCGCATGAGCCGCAACTTCGCCGCTGTCGACAAGGCGCTCGCCGCGGACCCCGCGCTCTACGCGAAAACGCACCTGCTGAGCGTCAGCTTTGACCCCTCCTACGACACCCCGTCCGTGCTGCGCAGCTATGGCGGCGCCTACACCGGCAACTATACGAAAGAGACCTTTGCGCACTGGGAGTTCGCGGTGCCCGGGCAAGAGGACCTGGCGCGGGTGCTCGGCTTCTTCGACGTCGCAGCCACCCCGGAGCGCGACCGGACCGTGACCCACTCGCTTTCGACGGTCATCATCGGGGCGGATGGCAAGGTGTTCAAGTGGTACCCGTCCAATGCATGGACGCCCGCGCAAGTGGTCGCCGACGTCAAGCAGGCGGCGAGTTCGCCCGCATGATCCTGATCGTGATGGGCGTGACCGGAACCGGCAAGAGCACCATCGCGCGGGAGCTGGCGCAGCGCACCGGCTGGCCCTTTGCAGAGGGCGACGACTACCACAGCCAGGCGAACATCGAGAAGATGAAGGCGGCTATCCCCCTTACCGATGCGGACCGTGCTCCATGGCTGGCCGCCCTGCACCAGGTCTTGCTCCAGTGGCAGCTCGCCGGCAGCAGCGGCGTCATGACCTGCTCCGCTCTCAAGGAGAGCTATCGCGTCACCTTGAGTGAGGGCATGGACCTCGCCTCGTTCCACTTCGTCCTGCTTGAGGTGCCGAGGGACGTGCTGATCGCCCGCCTCGCGCACCGGCCCGGGCACTTCATGAACCCCGCGCTGCTCGACAGCCAGCTCGCCACCCTCGAGATGCCGAATGATGCCATCCGTGTCTCAGCCGACCAGACTCCGTCTGCCACCGTCGACGACATTCTGAAGCAGCTCAGCTTGCCGGCGGCAGCCGTGCAGACATAGAGTCCTCTTCCGGCCGCACGCACCAGACCTACCGTTACACCAGAGGAACCTGAACACCATGGCTCGACTGACGATCTTCTTCGGCATCATCCTGATCCTGCTGGGCGTGCTGACCTACGCCGGCATCCCCAGCAAGGCGCCCACCTCGCTCATCCCCGCAGCCTTCGGCATCCTGCTGGCGCTGTGCGGCGTGCTGGCCCGCACCCCGGACCTGAAACGCCGCATGGTCTGGATGCACGTCGCCGTCACCCTCGGCTTTCTCGGCTTCGCTGCCACCATCCAGCGCGGGCTGGTAACGTTTATCCGCATGCAGCAGGGCGTCCAGTATCCGCGACCCCTCGCCGTTTACGAGAGCTGCGCCATGTGCCTGCTGCTGCTGGTGTACGTGGTACTCTGCGTCCAGTCCTTTATCGCTGCACGCCGGGCCCGGGCCTGACGGCGTGCGACCAGGGTCCCTAGGCGTGAACGCGGAACGGGGCAGTCGCTCGTCCAAGGGCGGGTCTCAGCCTGCGGGCGAGAAGGAGAAGCGGAAGGTAGAGCTCCGCAGGGTGCTGCCAGAAGTCTGGAAGCTCATCCGGCCGCGCCGCTGGCTGCTCCTCTTCGGCCTGGGGCTGGTCGGCATCAACCAGTTGTCCGGACTGGTGCTGCCGCTCTCGACCAAATACCTGATCGACCAGGTCATCGGCGCGCACCGCGCCGACCACCTCGTCCCCCTGGCAGGCATCGTCTTCCTGGCCACCGCGATCAAGGCGGTCACCTCCTTCTCGACCACGCAGCTTCTCTCGAAGGCTGCGCAGCGCATGATTACCGAGCTGCGCCAGGAGGTGCAGCAGCACGTGGGCCGGCTCTCCGTCGCCTACTACGATGAGAATCGCACCGGCGTCCTGGTCTCGCGCATCATGACCGACGTAGAAGGCGTTCGCAACCTGATCGGCACCGGGCTGGTGGAGTTTGTCGGCGGTATCTTTGCCGCTGTCGTCGTCTTTCTCTTCCTGCTCCACAGCAACCCGCGCATGACGCTCGTGGTCACCTCGGTCCTGCTCCTCTTTGTCTTCGTGCTGCAGCGTGCGTTCAAAATTATCCGCCCCATCTTCAGGGAACGCAGCCGTATCAACGCAGAAGTGACCGGGCGCCTTACCGAGTCGCTCGGCGGAGTGCGCGTCATCAAGGGCTACCACGGCGAAGATCGCGAAGCGGACGTCTTCTCTGCCGGGGTGCATCGCCTGCTGGCGAATGTCATGCGCTCGCTGACCGCGACGAGCGCGCTCTCGCTCGCCGCGACTGCCGTGCTGGGCGTCGTCGGCGGACTGGTCATGCTGCTCGGCGGCCGCGCCGTGCTTGCCCACCAGATGACCACCGGGGCCTACATCCAGTACACGGCGCTGCTCGCGTTCATGATCGCCCCCGTCTTCCAGGTGGTAAACGTCGGCACCCAGATCACCGAGGCGCTTGCGGGCCTGGACCGCACCGTCGAAGTGCTTTCAGAGCGCGATGAGTTTACAGACCCGTATCGCACCACGCGCCTGGGCGTCATTCGCGGCGAGATTGTCTTCGACAATGTGCGCTTTGCCTACGAGGCCGACAAGCCCGTCCTCCACGGCATCAGCTTTGACGCGCAGCCCGGGACCGTGACCGCGCTCGTCGGCTCCTCCGGCTCCGGGAAGTCGACCATCATCTCCTTGATCTGCGCCTTCCATACGCCCACCTCCGGCCGCATCCTTGTCGACGACGTCGACTTGTCGACGGTAGCGCTAGACAGCTATCGCGGCCAGTTAGGCGTGGTGCTGCAGGAGTCGTTTCTCTTCGACGGATCGATTCGCGACAACATCCTCTTCTCCCAGCCGCAGGCAGGCGAAGAGCAGTTTCTCGAGGCTTGCCGTATCGCCCGCGTGGACGAGTTCGCCGAGCGCTTCGATCTGGGGTACGACACCATTGTGGGAGAGCGCGGCGTCAAGCTCTCGGGCGGGCAGCGCCAGCGTCTCTCCATTGCCCGCGCCCTGCTGGCGAACCCTCGCCTGCTCATCCTCGACGAGGCTACTTCGTCTCTCGATTCCGAGTCGGAAGCGATGATCCAGCAGGGGCTCAGCTTCCTGATGCAGGGCCGCACCACCTTTGTCATCGCGCACCGGCTCTCCACCATCCGCAAGGCAGACCAGATCCTGGTGGTTGAGAGCGGCCTGATCGTCGAGCGCGGCACCCACGCCTCTCTCTACGCGTTGGGCGGCCGCTACTATGACCTCTACACCCGCCAGCACGGCATCGAGGAAAATCTCTTCCTGGCGCCGGGCGAAGGCGACGTCGTTCCGTCAGAGCAGTAACCGGGGCTCAGAACCTCTCAAGACCCGGGTGCGGGCATCGCCGCGCGTGTGCGTCTGGCGCTGCTATCTGGCTGCCGCCTGCAGCGTAGCCGTTGCCCGCTGCAGGGCCGCCGTCACCACGCCAAGCTGCGCCTGCGCGCGCACTCCATCCTTGGCGTCCAAGGCCTCATTCACGCCCGGAATCACCACCGCCGCATACCCCGTGTACTCGCCCGGCGCATAGATGGTGTGCTTGTACCAGGGCCGGTGCGGCAGCCCTTCCGGAGACAGCAGGTCGGCTTCCACCTGCCGCAGCTTCAGGTTGAAGGCTGCGTCGTCGGCCGCGGAGGCCGGCAGCGCCACCTGCCGGGCATGCACTGCTTCGGCGGCGCTCACCATCTCCCGCGCCGCGCTTTCGGCGGCCTTCACGTCCAGCGACAGGCCGGCCTCCGCGGCCTTCTTCTTCGCCGCCTCCAGGTAGTCGCCAATCTCCTGCGCGTAGGTCACGTAGTCATAGGGCAGCACGTCGGCGTCCGCCATGTGCAGGATCTCCAGGCCAAAGACGCGCGCCTGCTGCTGCTCATACACAAACGTCGGATCGGCATTCTGGACAAACCATTGGTAGTTGTCAAACACCGAGTGGTACACCCCGTAGGGGCCGTCGGAGCCCACGTCGGTCGAAGGCACGCCGAGGTGCTGGATGAAGGCGGAGTAGTCCGAGCCGGACCCCAGGTCTCCAATCTTCGCCTCCGCCTTCGCTGCTGTCGCCGAGTTGGCTGGCCGCTGCTCGTTGAAGCCGTTGTTTGCCCCGCGCCGCCCCTCGCCGGCCGCCTGCGCCTTTACCCACTGGTCGTACACCGTGCCGCCTTTGGGGCTGGGCACCTCGCGTGCCACTGACCGCACAAACTCCTTCAGCGAAGGCACCGCCGCCGCATCGAAGTTTGGCCCCGACACCCCCACATCCGTGTTGAAGTAAGCCACCGCGCCCCCGAGATGCTCTGCCTTTTCCTCGGCCCACTCGGTCGACCCGATCAGCCCCTCTTCCTCCGCGTCCCAGCTGCAGAAGAGAATGCGGCGCTTCGGCTTCCACCCCTGCTTCAGCAGGGCTCCCACTCCATGCACCGCTTCGAGCATGGCAGCGGTGCCGGAGTTCGGGTCCACGGCCCCATACACCCACGCGTCGCGGTGATTGCCGGCTACCACCCAGGAGTTCTTGTCCTCCCGGCTCGCCGGATCAGGATCGATGTTGCCGGTCACATCCCAGATGGTCGTCAGGCTGTAGTTTTGTTGCAGCACCAGGTGCACGGTCACTCCCTGGCCGCCCACGTGATAGTTGAACGGCAGCGCGCCCTGCCACGGACGCGGCACCTCCGGCCCGCCCAGCCCCCCCAGGATGGGCGCCGCATCGTGGTAGGAGATAGGCGTAGCCATGATCTTCGGCATGCTGGCGGCCCGCTCCGGCGGCGTGCGACTGCTGTCCGGCAGGTCCGCGGTCGAGGCGATCCCGGGCGTCGTCACGTCTCCCGGATACTCGAACATGTACTGGATCGATCCGCGCTGGATCCCGGTGTCTGGGCGATAGGGACCCTTGGGGTAGGCCTCGCCCCGGTAGTACCCATCGTCGGCCGGATCGGAGTAGATCAGCACCGCCTTCGCACCGCGCTGCTCGGCGATAAAGGCCTTCACGCCGCGGAAGTTCGAGCCATACCGCACCAGCACGATCTTGCCCCTGACCCCGATGCCCAGCGCATCCAGGTGGTCGAAGTCTTCCGGCCGTCCATAGTTGGCGTACACCACCGGCGCGGTCACGTCTCCAGACGCAGACGACCCATTGAAGCCGGGCGTCACGCGTGGATCATCCTCGAAGCGGTCGCCCTCCACGTGCTCCGGTGTGGGACCGGTCATCAGCACCTTGCCCGCACCATCGCGCGCCTCAAGCGAGACCCGCCCCGGCAGGTTGAGCCACACCCGGTACGGCGTGATCTTTGTCTCCAATCCCGCCGCTCTGAACTTCTCCGCGACATAGAGCGCGGTTGCGTAGTCTTCCTTGGACCCTGCGATATGAGGTGCGGCGGTCAACGCCTTGAGCGCCTCGCCGGCCAGCCGCGCGTCCGGCACGGCCATGAAGTCGCGATCCACCCTGGCCTGCGCGGCAGCATCGCGAAACCCGAGCAGGTTCTGGGTGGGAACAGGCGTCTGCGCCGGCGACAGCACAGCCAGCGAGAGGGAGAGCCCGGCGAGCAAGAGGCGTGGCGGCAAGCGGTGTTCTCCTGGGGAAGTGGATTCGGGCGACCTGGCTTCACGAGCAGGCGAGCGGCCCTGGAGCCTGCTGCCTGCTGTGAAGGCAGACTACACGATTTCCGATGCCTGGGAGCCTCTGGCTACACTGCCGCCAAGGGTTGCGTGCAGTAGGAACACCGGCGCGCCGCCAGCGGTACCTCGCTCAGGCATTCAGGGCAGGGCTTGGTGGTCACAGCGGCGGGCGTGTCGCGTTTCATCCGCTTCAGCAGCGAGTTGATCGGCAGCACCACCAGGAAGTACACGGCGGCCGAGACCAGGAGGAAATTCATGACGTCGTTCAGGAAATCCCCGTAGGGAAAGTCCGCGCCATGCAGGTGCAGGTGCAGGTAGGAGAAGTTCGGCTTGCGCACGATGGCTGCTAGTAGCGGGTTGATGATGTCCGTCACCAGCGCGCCGACGATCTTGGAGAAAGCGGCACCGATGACCACCGCCACCGCCAGGTCAACCACGTTGCCCCGCAAGATGAAATCTCGAAAACCCTTCAACATACGCAACTACCTCCGGGAACGAATGACGGGGAACAAACGACGGGGAACGAACAGCCAAGATAGCACCTGCGGCGCCTGCTTCGTCCTTGATTGCGCTCAACTTGGCTGCCGCCCCGGCGCGGCCAGCGTCCGGTGCCTGCCTCAGTGGTGCGGCTGTTGCTGGCGAAGCTGCTCCTGCAGCTGACCGCACACCGCCCGGTACCGCACCAGGAAGGCCGTGCCGGCAAAGAGCGACGCGGCTGCCAGCAGCAGGCTCGCCCCCAGGAGCGAGCGCTTGCCCGCCGTGGCCAGCCCGCGAAAGCACAACGCCAGCAGCACGGCCGCGAGCGCGGCCAGCACGCCCAGCGCCGGCAGGCGATCGCAGTCAATCGCCGGCCCGGTTGGCAGGGCGAGCGAGAAGGTGGCCGCTGCCACCAGGGTTGCGAGCGCCAGCAGCCCCGCGCCCGGCGTCTTCTCTCCGCCGCCGCTTGGCCGCCTCAAAGCAGGATCGCTGCAGGGTTGGTCATGGTCGCGGCCGGTGACTTAAGCTGTTGGTTCTGCCCTTCCGTGCTGCCAGAGGAGGAAGCCCTGTCCACCCTTGCCATGAGACGCTCCGTCTTCCGGCTGCAGTGCCGCTCGCTCACCCGGGGCACGCTCCTGGTCGGCATAAGCCTGGCATCGAGCTTCGTCCTCTCGGGCTTTCCGGAGGTCCGTCCTGCCCCTGCCATCGCCCTGCCGCTGGCCGTCGCTCTCTGGGGCAGCTGCGAGACGGCCCGCTGCCTGGGCCGCCAGTGGAGCTGGTACCACTCCAGCGTGCTGCTGCTGCTCGGCAGCGATGTCATGGCGCTCACCATGATGCTCTTCCTGTTGATCTTTCCCTACGCCCGCAGCATGGTCTGACGCGTCGGCGCGCCCTCTCCTACAGCAGCGCTGCTTCCATCTCCGCAATCGAGTCCACGCCCGGCGAGCGCAGCAGGCCCCGTTCCGTGATGATCGCCGTCACATACTTTGCCGGCGTCACATCAAACGCGGGGTTTTCTATCTCGACATGGTGCGGTGTAAGCTGCGTGCCCGCGTGGTGCGTCACCTCGCGTGCTCCGCGCTGTTCGATCTCGATCTCGTCGCCGGTTGCGGTCGCCGTGTCGATCGTCGACCAGGGGGCGGCCACGTAAAACGGAATCCCATGCTCCCGCGCCAGGATCGCTACGGCGTAGGTGCCGATCTTGTTGACCACGTCGCCATTCGCGGCGATGCGGTCTGCGCCCACGATCACTGCCTGGATCTTGCCCTGGCGCATCAGCGATGCCGCCATGTTGTCGCACAGCACCGTCGTCGGGATGCCGTCGTGCATCATCTCCCACGCCGTCAGCCGCGCCCCCTGCAGGAAGGGCCGCGTCTCATCCGCATAGACCCGCAGCTGCGCCCCCTCGGCCACCGCCGACCGGATCACGCCCAGAGCCGTGCCGTAGCCGCAGGTAGCCAGCGCGCCCGCGTTGCAGTGGGTCAGCACGCCGCCTGAGCGCGGCAGCAGCGGCGCACCGTAGGCGCCCATCGTGACGCACGCAGCAATGTCCTCGTCATACATGCGGCGCGCCTCCGCGATCAAACCCGCGCGTACGGTGTCCACCGTCGCGCCTGGCTCCGCGGCCAGCGCCGTATACCGGTCGCGCATCCGTCCGATCGCCCAGAACAGGTTCACGGCAGTGGGGCGCGTGCCCGCCAGCACCCGGCATATCCGGTCCATCTCCGGCGCCAGTGCCTCCAGCGTGCCGGCAGTGGTCTTCTTGACACCCAGCGCCACGCCCATCGCCGCGGAGACGCCGATTGCCGGCGCGCCACGCACAATCATCGTCCGGATGGCGTCCGCTACCTCCTCATAGGTGGTTGCGAGCACGTAGGTTTCTTCAAGCGGCAGGCGCGTCTGGTCCAGAAAGTCGACGCCCTCCTCGGTCCAGGCAAGTGTAGGAATCATCCTCTTGATTGTATCGAAGGCGCGCAGGCGCCGAGCCCCTGCCGGCCCGGCCCCCTTGCCGCCGTCCGTATACTGGACAGGATGCTCGCGGCACTTCGTTTCCTGTGGAATGCCACCCGTGGCGCCCATCTGGCGCCCTGGCGCAGCCCCTATGTGCGCTGGCGCATCGAGACCTACTCTGGTCAGAAGGCGGAGACCCTCAGCGCCGGGGACGTGCTGTCCTTTGCCTGGCAAGAACGCTCGAACCTGCTCCGGTTTCTGCGCTGGACCGCCGAGATTGAGGCCGTCAAGGGGCTCGGACATGAGTGAGCGCGCACCGCTTCCCCCCTTCCCGCGTGTCGCCTGCGCGCTGCTGGCGCTCGGCCCCCTTGCACAGGCTCAGCAGCCACCCGCACCCGACGCAGGCGAGACCCTGCGCGTGACCACCACGAACGTCCTGCTCCCCACCCTGGTCGAAAGCGCCGGCGGGCAGGTGGTCTATGGCCTCACGAGCGACGGCTTCACGGTCACGGACAACGGCGTTCCCCAGACGATTCACGTCGATGACGATCTCGACACTACACCTGTTTCGCTTGTGATCTGCCTGGAGAGAGGGCGATCGAGCGAGATCCAGTTCGCCAAGTTCGCCCGGCTGGCCCCGCTTGTGGAGCAGTTCCTCGGTACCGGCAATGGCGAAGTCGCTCTCGTGGAGTTTGACTCGAAGACCGTCTATCGCGAGGCGTTTACCCGCGACACCAGCCTGCTGGACCAAGACCTGCAGGAGCTGCGCCCGGGCGACGGCGGCGCTGCCATCCTCGACGCTGTAGGCACCTCCATCGACCTGCTTGAGCACCGTCCCCCTGAGCGCCGGCGCATCCTGCTGCTTCTCTCCGAGTCGCGCGACCATGGCTCCAAGGACCTGACCGCGGCCGAGCTGGTGGAGCGCATCGGCACCAGCAACACCCTCGTCCTCAGCCTCACCTGGTCCCCGGCCAAGGCCGAGATGCTGGACCAGCTGGCCCATGGCGGCGGCAACCTGGTCGAATTGCTGCCCATGGCCGTGCAGGCCATGCGATCGAACGTGGCCCGCAGCCTGGCCGTGATGAGCGGTGGCGAGTACATGGCCTTCACCCGTCAACGAGGCTTTGAAGATCGCATCCTAGAGATGGCAAGCCATGCGCGCAATCGCTACCTCCTCAGCTTTCGTCCCACGGATCCAACTCCCGGACTGCACACCCTGTCGGTCAAGCTGAACGTCGATGCGAACGCCCGCGTGGTGGCGCGGACCAGCTACTGGGCTGTAGTCGGCGCCGGCACGGCGCAGCACAACGGCCCCGCGCAGCGGTAAGAGCCTGCCGCAGCCGGAACCAAGGAGAGCAACGTGGGAGAGACAGTCAAGATCAGCGTGACCGATGGCCACCAGTACGATGCCTACGTGGCCCAACCGGAGGGCATGCCAAAAGCCGCGCTCGTCGTCCTGCAGGAGATCTTCGGCGTGAGCCGGCACATCCGCAGGATGACGGACAGCTTTGCCGCCCAGGGCTACTACGCCGTCGCGCCGGCGCTCTTTGACCGCTACGAACGCGGGGTCGATCTCGGCTCGTCGCCCGCTGACTGGGAGAAGGCCTTGTCCTTCGTCAGGCAGATCAACATGAGCTGGGCCCAGGCCGATGTGGAAGCAGCGGTGAACTATGCTCGCGACGAGTACAAGACCGAGGTAGGCGTGGTGGGCTTCTGCCTGGGCGGCAGCCTGGCCTGGCTGGCCGCGGCGCATCTGCCCATTGGTGCCGCGGTCGGGTACTACGGCGGGTATATCGCGCGCTTCCTCGACCAGCGTCCGCAGGTGCCCATCCTGCTCCACTTCGGCAACAAGGACGAGCACATCCCGCCCGAAGACGTCGCCGCGATCGAGGCCGCTTACCCGGAGGTGCCCGTTTACCTCTACGACGCGGGGCACGCCTTTGATCGGCAGGGCGGGCCCACCTACGATGCGGCGGCCTCCGCCCTTGCGCTCGATCGTACGCTCGCTTTCCTTGCCCAGCACTTGACCATGGACAGCAAGCAGCCGCTGCAGGACTGAGCTCGTCCGCCTCGCTGCGTGCTGAAAGCCACGAGTTTTCGCGTCCACGCGCGCTCTGCAGGCATCTACTGTGAGACCTGAACACCACACCCCTGTGCGGCATCGCCCCGGCGGAAACGGAAGACTCTTCGAAGCATGGCAGCTGGCGCAAGCGCGGTCTCGCAGGATCACTGGAAGCCGAAGACCAACCCCTGGCTGATTGCCGCCACTGTGGCTCTTGCCGCCTTCATGGAGGTGCTCGATACCTCCATTGCGAACGTTGCGCTGCCCTACATCGCTGGCTCTCTCGGGGCGAGCGGCGACGAGAGCACCTGGGTGCTCACCTCCTACCTGGTTTCGAACGCCATTGTGCTGCCCATGGGCGGCTGGGCGGCCAGCGTGCTCGGCCGCAAGCGCTTCTTCATGTCCTGCATCGTGGTCTTCACCGTCAGCTCCTTTCTCTGCGGCGTGGCTCCCTCGCTGCCCCTTCTGTTGCTCTTCCGCGTCATCCAGGGAGCGGGCGGCGGCGGGCTGCAGCCCATGGCCCAGGCCATCATGGCCGACTCCTTTGAGCCCGCCAAGCGCAGCCTGGCCTTCGCCCTCTACGGACTGGTAGCCGTGCTCGCCCCCTCCATCGGCCCCACCCTGGGCGGCTGGCTTACCGATAGCTACAGCTGGCGCTGGATCTTCTACATCAACATCCCGGTCGGCGTCTTGGCTCTCCTGCTCACCCAGCGCCTGGTCGAGGACCCGCCCTGGCAGCCCAGCGACTTCAAGAATTTCTTCCGCATCGACTACATAGGCGTCGCGCTGCTCACGCTCTCCATGGGCGCCCTCCAGATCACGCTCGACAAGGGAGAAGAGAAGGACTGGTTCGGCTCGCAATTCATCCAGATCTTCGGCGCCATCACGGCCATCGCCTTTGTGCTGCTGCTTCTCTGGGAGTGGTGGGGAGCGAAGTCTCCCCTCATCGAACTGCGGCTGCTCCGGTCCCGCAACTTCGCCGTCTGCTGCTTCCTCATGCTGCTTACCGGCGGCCTGCTCAACGCCACCACGGTCCTGCAGCCCCAGTTCCTCCAGGCACAGCTCGGCTACACCGCGACCATCGCCGGGCTCTCGCTCTCCGGCGGCGGCATCGCCCTGCTCATCGTCATGCCCTTTGCTGGGCAATCTCTCACCCGCTTCCCGGCGCGCAACATGATCGCCTTCGGCTTCATCGCCTTCTCCTTCGCCTACTACTACACCGCCACCCATCTCAACCTCGGCCTCAGCTTTGGCACCGCCGCGTGGATGCGCGTGCTCCAGATCTTCTGCATCCCGTTCGTCTTCATCTCCGTCACTACCGCCGCCTACTTCGGCCTGCCCCGCGAGAAGTCCAACCAGATCTCGGGCCTGATCAACTTTGTCCGCAACATCGGCGGCAGCATCCTCATCTCGCTTACCAATGCTGAAGTGACCGAGCGCGGCCAGTTCCATCACAACCAGCTGCTCAAGTACATCGTTCCTTCCAGCCCCGTCTACCAGCAGCGCGTCAACGGTCTCGATGGCTCCTTCACGCGAGGCGTCGGCGGTTCCAACGCGTCGCACTTTGCCCAGGGTCAGGTGATGAACCAGCTGCAGTCCCAGGCCACCACCCTGGCCTATGTCGATGTCTTCTGGATCCTCTGCGGCGCGTCCATCCTCATGATCCCGCTGGCCTTTCTGCTGCAGAAGAACAATCCACGCGAGAAGTCGAACGCCGAGGTCGCCGCGCACTAGTCGCGCCTACGTTGCCCCGCTGGGCGTCGCCCGCCTATGCTGAGACGACACGCCCATGCCTCCTACAGGCCTCCCCTCTCCGGCACCCCAGCCCGGCTACGCCCACGCCTGGCGGGCGCTGCGCCATCGCAACTTCCGCCTCTTCTTCGCCGGCCAGAGCGTCTCGCTCATCGGCACCTGGATGACGCGCATCGCCACCTCGTGGCTGATCTATCGGCTCACCGGCTCCGCTTTGCTGCTCGGCACCATCAGCTTCGCCGGCCAGATTCCCACCTTCCTGCTCGCTCCCTTTGCCGGCGTACTGGTCGAACGGCTCGACCGCCGGCAGGTGCTCCTGGCCACCCAGGTCGCGGCCATGGTGCAGTCCTTTGTGCTCGCTGCGCTCACGCTCTCGCACCACGTCACCATCCACCAGGTGTTGTGGCTCAGCATGCTGCAGGGCGTGGTCAACGCCTTTGACATGCCCGCGCGGCAGTCTTTCCTGGTGCAGATGGTGGAAGATCGCGCCGACCTGCAGAACGCCATCGCGATCAACTCGTCCATGGTCAACGCCGCACGGCTGGTAGGACCCTCGATCGCCGGCGTGCTGATCAGCATCAGCAACGAGGGCGTCTGCTTCCTCGCCGATGGCATCAGCTACCTGGCCGTCATCGCCTCGCTCCTGGCCATGCGCGTGCCCGCCGTGGAGCGACACCGCGCCGCCGCCTCCATGGCCGCGCAGCTCAAGGAGGGCTGGACCTACGTCTCCGGCTTCCGCCCCATCCGCACCATCCTGCTGCTCTTTGCCATCCTCAGCCTCATGGGCATGCCCTACATGGTGCTTATGCCCGTCTTTGCCGCGCAGGTGCTGCATGGCGGCCCGCACACGCTCGGCTTCCTGATGGGCGCGGCCGGGGTGGGGTCCCTCATCTCGGCGCTGATGCTGGTGCTGCGCCGGTCGGTGCGCGGGCTCACCGGGCTGCTGCCGCTTGCCGCTGCGCTTTTCGGCGCCGGCCTCATCGGCTTCGGTCTCTCCGGCACCTTCTGGCTTTCCATGCTGCTCATGGTGGTGGTCGGCTTCGGCATGATGCAGGGGCTCACCGCCAGCAACACCATCATCCAGACCCTGGTGCCGGAGGAGAAGCGAGGTCGCGTGATGAGCTACTATACGGTGGCCTTTGTCGGCATGGCCCCTTTTGGCAGCCTGCTCGCCGGCGCCCTGGCGCACGCCATCGGCGCTCCACGCACGGTCATGCTCACCGGCTCCGCATGCCTGCTGGCAGGCTTCTGGTTCTGGTCGCAGCTCCGGGCCATCCGCGCCGACATGCGCCCCATCTACGAGCGGCTCGGCATCCTTCCGCCTGCCCAGGTCTCGCCCGTCGAGGTCGAAAGCGTCCACGCGAACTGACCCCTGGCGCATCGCTCGTTTGCCAGGGCGAGCCCTGCATGTCGACACAGGCTCCAGGTTCTCGGCATCGCCTTATCCACATCACTGCGTTTGATACCCTCCCCACACGGCACCCGCTTGCCATGCGTGCACGCAGCGTGCGATTCTCGCTCGTGCCTGGTCAGGAGCAGTGACGTTGAAACGTCGTGAGTTCGTCAAGGCCATCGTGGCGGCCTCGGTAAGCGCGAAGGCCATGCTGGGGCAGAAGGCCGCCGCACCTGTCGCGCCCTCTGTCGCTCCGCCCGCTGCGGCGCCTGCCCCCGGTCCCGTGCCCTGGATGCGGGGGCTCCTCGAGGTCAAGCCTCTCGCCATGACGCCGCTGCTGCCCGACAGCGTCGCCCAGACCACCGCCCGCTTCTTCACGCCCGAACAGCGGGCCGCGCTCCATCGCCTCTGCGAGATCCTGCTGCCACCCCTCAAGGGGTATCCGGGCGCGGTCGACGCGGGCACCCCGGAGTTCCTCGACTTCCTCATCAGCGTGTCACCCGCGCACCAGCAGCACCTCTACCAGTCGGGACTGGACAGGTTGAACGCCGAGGCGCGGAAAGCCTTAGGCGCGCCCTTTGCCTCGGCAAGTGCGCAGCAGGCCGACCAGCTCTTGCAACCCTGGCTCCGCACCTGGATGCCCGACCATCCTCCAGCCGATCCCTTCGCGCACTTCATCAACGTCGCCCACAGCGACATACGCACCGCCACCATCAACTCGCAGGCGTGGAGCCAGGCCGGCCGGCGCACGCCGGACGTGGGACTCTACTGGTTTCCCGTCGACCCTGACATGCGCCGGCAGGCTCCGGGGCAGGGTGAGGCCTAGAACTCAAGTGAGCAGGCAGAGACAGGCAGCGCACCGGGCATGATGGCAGACAAGACAGTTGACGTGCTCATTATCGGCTCCGGGCACTCCGGCGGCATGGCCGCCAAGGTGCTCACGGAAAAAGGCATCTCGTGCCTGATGCTGAACGCCGGTCCCATCGCCGACATGCACAAGGACACGGAGGTCAAGCCGGCCTACGCGCTCCCCTTCCGCGGCTTCAAGCAGCCCGGCCGCCTGGCCCATGTCTTCCAGTCCAACGAGTTCAATGCCAACACCTGGGTGGACGAGGAAGAAGTCCCCTACACCTACGATCCGCAGCACCCGTACAACTGGGTGCGCGTCCGCCTCTTTGGCGGCCGGTCGCTCTTCTGGTCCCGCCAATCCTTCCGCCTCAGCGATTACGAGTTCAAGGGCAAATCGCATGACGGCTATGGCGACGACTGGCCGATCAGCCTCGCTGACCTGGCGCCCTTCTACGCGCGCGTGGAAGAGATCTTCCGCGTGCGCGGACACGCCGATCATCTGCCCCAGTATCCCGATGGCAACTTCGTTCCCGACGACTCGCCCTGGTCCGGCTGCATGCAGCGCTTTCGCGCGGCCGGCGAAACGCTCGGCATTCCCGTCTGCAAGCCGCGCAGTTCGATGGGTGTCGACGGCCTGGCCAGCTCCATCAACCTGCTCCTGCCTGACGCCTTCGCCACCGGCAAACTGCAGGCCATGCCTAACGTAGTCGTGCGCGAGCTGCGCACCGATCCGCGTACCGGCCTCATCAACGAGGTGCATTTCGTTGAGCGTCTCTCCCGTCGCGAGTTGTCCGTCAAGGCCCGCGTCGTCGTCCTTGCCGCCGGCACCCTGGAGAGCACACGGCTGCTGCTGAACTCCGGCCTTGGCAACAGCAGCGGCGTCATGGGCCACTACCTCATCGACCAGGTCTACGGCCCGGGCATCGTCTGCTCGGTGCCGGAGGCGCGCGACGGCCGGTCCACGCCGCAGCTGATGGGTGGCGGCGCGCTCGTCCCGCGCTTTCGCAACCTTGATCGCAAGGCACCGAATTTCCTGCGCGGGTACGCGCTGAATGTATACAGCAGCACCGGCTCCATGGACCCGCGCAACTTCGCGGCCTACGGCCAGGCGCTCGAAAACAAGCTCGACAGCTACAAGGGCAGCGGCTTCTCGACCGGCATCATGGGCGAGGTGCTGGCCCGCTATGAGCACCATGTCCGTATCGACAAGAACGTGGTCGATGCATGGAACATTCCCGCGCTCCACATCGAGACCAGGTACACCGACAACGAAATCAACATGGCGCGCGATGCGGTGGATACCAGCATCGCCATGGCCGAGGCAGCCGGCTTCGAAGTACTCTCCAAGAACTACGAACCCAACCCGCCCGGCTACAGCATCCACGAGCTGGGGACCTGCCGGATGGGCGACAATCCCAAAACCAGCGTCCTCAACAAGTGGTGCCAGAGCCATGACATCAAGAACCTGTTCGTCGTCGATGGCAGCAGCTTTGTCAGCGGCGGCTGGCAAAACCCCACCATGACCATCGTCGCGCTGGCCATGCGCGCTTCAGAACACCTCGGAGAGCAGATGCGGCAGGGCAGCGTCTGATCTGCGTCCCAGGCGGACCGCCAGCGAGGCGGCGAGAGAGAGGATTTTTCAGAATGGAGTATTCACGCAGGCAATTCCTCGAGGCCGGTGCAGCCGCACTCGTCTCCGCCTCGGCCCTGGGCCATGCGGCCGCGCAGGATCCCCGGCTCGAACTGCCGCTGGGCCTGCAACTCTACTCGGTCCGCGATCTGCTGCCTGCCGATTATCCCGGCACACTCAAGCAGCTCGGCGCCCTCGGCTACAAGGAGGTCGAGTCGGCCGGCTACTTCCACCACTCCGCTGCCGAGGTGAAGCAGGCGATGGCCGACGCAGGCCTCAAGCTGGTCAGTGCCCACTACCCTTCGAACGATCTGCACGCCGATCTCAGCCACATCCTCGACTTCAACAAGGAGCTTGGGGTCAGCTACATCATCTGCGCCTCTCCGGCCCTCAAGGATCCCTCCCGGCTGGCGAGCATGAGCCCGCAGGCCCGGGCACATGCCTTCACACTCGACGACTGGCGCTGGAACGCCGACCAGTTCAACGCCATCGGCGAGAAGGTGCACGCCGCCGGCCTTCTCTTCGGCTATCACAACCACACCATGGAGTTCAGTGAGGTGGAGGGCGTGGTTCCCTATGCCGAACTGCTGCGCCTTACCGACCCTTCCAAGGTCACCATGGAGATGGATTGCGGATGGGTGGTGGTCGGCGGCGGCAACCCCATCGACTATCTGCAGAAGTACCCGACCCGCATTACCATGCTGCACGTCAAGGACTTCAAGAAGAACCCCTCCGACGCCGGCCGGCCACCCATCGCGGAGCTGGGACAAGGGACCGTCGATTACGGCCCCATCTTCGCGCAGGCCGCGAAGGGCGGCCACATCAAGCACTGCTTCGTTGAGCAGGAAGCCTTCGACGTGGCACCCATGGACTCGCTCGCCATCGACGCGAAGTACATGCGCAGGTTCGGCGCACAGTAGCCTTGCTCGCGGCGCGCAAAGGCCGCGCCCCCCGGCGCTAGACGGTCGCGTTCTGCCGGGGCGCTGCCGGGCGGCGGCTCGCCTCCGAGCGTCGCGGCGGCATCTCGGCCTCGGCAGGCTCCGCCTGAAAGACCTCAAAGCGGCTGCGGCCGGCTGCCTTGGCCCGGTAGAGAGCCAGGTCAGCGTTCTTGAGCAGTTCGTCGGCCTCGAGCCCTGCTCCAAAAGCAGCGCAGACGCCTACAGACACGCCGAGCGGCACCTGCCGGCCCGCGAGCGTCAGCGGCGCGGAGAAGGCGCTGACCACCTTCGACGCCACGAGCTCCGCTTCGGCCGGCGTGTGCAGGTTGTCAATCAGCACCACGAACTCGTCCCCTCCCGTACGCGCCGCCGTGTCCGTCTCGCGCACCACGCCGCGGATTCGTCGCGCCGCCACCTGCAGCGTCTGGTCCCCGGCCTGGTGGCCCAGCGTGTCGTTGATCTGCTTGAAGCCGTCCAGGTCGAGCATCAGCACGGCCAGCCCCCCGCCGAACTGGTCGGCCCGCTCGATCGCCAGGTTCAGCCGCTCATGCAGCAGCGCCCGCGTTGGCAGGCCAGTGAGCGCGTCGTGCTGGGCCATGTGGCGGTACCGTGCCTCGCTCTCCGTGATCAGCTCCGCCTGCCGTTTGATCCGTACCCTCAGCACCGTAATGCAGCCCAGCGCCAGCAGGCTCACGGTCAGCATCGCGCTTACGATCAGCAGCGCATGCCCCGGCGTCCACCAAGAGGCTCTCTGCAGCACGATCACGTCGCCTGAGGACCGAAGCAGGATGCGAAATCCCTGGGGGATGCCCTGACCATTGCCCCGCGCGCTCTTCTGCGTGTCCATCTGCACCGAGCAGATGCCAGTCACCTGCACCCGCGCCCCGTTCTCAAGCTGCAGCGCAAGCGCCTTGGGCAGGGCCTGCCCCTTGGGCAGGATGACGGGGAAGATCAGGTTATCTGCAGCCAGCATCAGCCGGGTGTCAGAAGCAGCCAGGTCCCGACCCAGAAGCACGCCGTCGATGCGGATCAGCCGCGAGTCCTGCTCGCCCCCGGCCGCCTGCGGCGCCGTCACCAGGGTGCCCTCAACAGGCGCCGAGCTGCCGGCGCTGCGAAAGACTGCGTCTGTCAGACGCGGATTGAAGTGGCCCGCAGCAGGGAAGCCGACCAGGTCCACCATTGCGCCCGGAGCCACCTGGCCCGCCTGCGAGGTGTCCGCGCACAGGGCTCCTCCAGGCGACTCGATGCATAAGAGCGAGCCCGGCCACTGCAGCGTCACCCGCCCGCGAACGTGTACCCGGCGCGGCAATTTCTTCACGGGGTCGTATCCCGAAAGGGTATCGATGCCTCGCACCGGCACCCCAAACGGGTCTGGCGGCGCAGGCTCAAGAAGGGTGATCGCGGCCATGTTCGGCGTCAGGAGACGCGCCCCGATCATCTGTCGATTGTTGTTGAACAGCGGCGCGGCGTTGGCCCGCAGCAACACCCGCGCGTCTACCAGCGAGCCGTACTGCACCCCATCCTCCTTGAGGAGGGTAGCGCTCATGGTTCCGTCCGTCATGGCCAGCTGCAGCGTCACATCGTGCGGCGACTCAAACAGCGAATGGACGACGCCCTCCACCTCCACCCACTGGCCATCCTCGGCGCCGGACTGGAGGCGCGTGAGCGTGACGCTCTTTGCCGGCGGCAGACCGAGCGCCGCGCTCAGGTTCCTTACCTTGGGGTTTGCCACGATGGGCGCGAAGTCGCCCGCCCCGCTCACCCCATCCACCTCCACCAGGGTCCCGGCCGGAGCAGGCGCCATGGAACTCT
>DASWUY010000186.1:0-4631 GCA_036401435.1 Acidobacteriaceae bacterium
GAAGGCGGGGGAGGGGTACCCGAACTAAGGCGGGGTCGTGGGCTGACGGAGGGGTGGAGGGGTTGAAGCAGTGGATGTTGCAGCTATTCTGCAGATGGCCAACAAGGAGGTGAGCTTGTCCGCACGATAATGGACTAGAGCCAGAATTCCTCACAGGTGGGATTGTCGTGGGTGAACACAGAGATTTGCGTTTCTCAGAGAGGCCTCACCGTGCGTGTGCGGATACCTAGCACGTAAGCTATGCCATCATTCACGAGAGTTGCTTTGCCATCTGGTAAGACCTTGAGAGCTGTGGTCATGCCTTTGAGGTAGCGTCGCTTCTTGCATTATTCAGTAAAGCTGCTAAGTAGCTAAGTTCGTGTTTAGCTTTCCGAGGAGAGGGCTTGATGTCGGTTTACAATTCTGCGGAAGAAACCGCTTTCACTAAGGATGACTTTGAACAGCTACAGAAGTGTGTCGTGCTCGCGGTGGGGATTGGAGCGCAAGTAGGCCTCAATCTCGGCTTCAGGAGAAATATTCGCGATTGGGAGTATCTAGGAGAACTGCACACTTACCTAACGCAGATCAAAGACAAGCTAAGCACCGCGTGACGATCCTGGAAGGGTGCTCAGATGCAACGAGTACACTGGGCGTGGATGGCCGCTGCTCGATTCTTTCTTGCGCTTGACCTTTATGCTTGGCGCGTCCGTGGGGGGCTTGCCTGCGTTGCCTTGCTGCTGGTGGCTGGCGGTCGGGTGGGGGCGCAGATGGCGCCTTGCAGTCCTCCGGCGGAGCTTGCGGGGAAGCCGCTGGGGACGGCTGAGTCCTATGCGGACCTGGGCAACTGGTATGGGCATCACCAGCGATACGACTGCGCGGTGGAGGTGCTGCGCGAGGGGCTGCGGGGGAATGCTGGGTCGGCGCCGCTGCTGTACCTGCTGGGGCTGAACCTGTATGCGGGAGGGCAGGCGGAGCAGGCGCGTGCGCCGATTGAGGAGGTGGCGCAGCGGCTGCCGACGGAGCTGGCGCCGCACCTGCTGCTGGCCACGATTCTTGAAAAGCTGGGGCAGCGGACGCAGGCTGAGGCTGAGTGGAGGGCGGGGTACGCGATTGATCCTCACTCGCCGGCGGCGCTGGATGGGTTAAGCCGGTCGCTTATGGAAGGGGGTGACCCGGCAGCGGCGATCGACCTGCTGACGGCGGTGCCCCATGAGCAGCTAGTGCGGAACGAGGACCTGGCGCTGGACCTGGCGCGCGCCTACGGCAATGCGCGGATGCTGGAGCAGGCGGCGGCGGTGCTGACGGAGGCGCTGGCGCTGGCTCCGGGCTCGGTGCGGCTGGCTGGGGGCCTCGAGACGATCCTGGTGCTGGAGACCCACTACCAGGCGGCTGCGGACCTCGCGGAGAGCGTGGCGCGGGGGCGGCCGGGGGACCTGGACGCGCAGCGCCAGTACCTGCAGCTGCTGGTGCTGAACCACAACCTGGAGACGGCACGACCGCTGGCGGCGAAGCTGCTGGCGGCGGCGCCGCACGACTTTGATTTCTTGTACCTGAGCGGGATTCTGGAGAGGGATGCGGGGGAGTACGGGGCGGCGCGCGACCATCTGCGCGAGGCGGTGCAGCTGCGCCCCGGGGATGCGAGCGCGCGGTACAACCTGGGCGCAGCGCTGCTGGCGCTGAAGGACCTGGCCGGGGCCCGGGAGCAGCTGGCCAAGGCGCTGGAGCTGGGCGCGCAGGCGCCGGAGGTGCGATTTGCCTATGCGAACACGCTGCGCACGCTGGGGGAGACAGAGCCGGCGCGGCAGCAGCTGCTGCTCTACCAGCAGGCGCTGAAGGAGCAGGAGGCGCGGCTGCTGGCGGCGAGCAAGTCGGCCCAGGGCGCGCAGGAGATGGGGAAGGTGGAGGCGGGCACGGGAGGGGATGCGGCGCGGGCGGCGAGCCTCTACCGGGAGGCGCTCGCGGCGGCGCCGCACGATGCGCAGCTGGCCTACCAGCTGTCGCTGGCGCTCGAAAAGGCGGGAGACAAGAAGGGCGAAGAGGCAGCGCTGGCGCAGGCGGTGGCGAACGATCCTACCTTTGCGCTGGCCCAGCACCAGCTGGGGGCGATGCTGCTGGAGCGGGCCGCGGCGGGGGAGGCGGAGACGCATTTTCGCGCAGCGGTGAAGGCGGCGCCGGCGTATGCGTCGGCGTGGATCGGACTGGCGGTGGCGCTGGGGGCAGAGGGGCGGCTGACGGAGGCTCGGCAGGCGCTGGGGACCGGGCAGCGGCTGGACCCGCGCAACCCAAGCGCGCAGCAGGTGGAGCAGGCGCTGGAGCAGGCGGCGGGTGTGGCGCCGCGGTAGGGTGCGGCTCTGAATTGAGGGCGCGTCCGGTGAGGTTGGACTTGCGCGCTACGGAAGGCAAGGGGTGGGCGGCGGGCGCCGCTGCCGGGGCGGGACCTTAGAATCAGGAATTAGAGCAGGGCACCATGACCCGAACGGGCAGCGGCAGAGAAGATTGGGAAGTGCTGCTTGGGAGGCCGAGCGGGGGCATCTCGGCCACGGCTGTGGCGGCGGCGGTGGGCGGACGGCGGGTGCTGATCACGGGAGCGGGCGGCTCGATTGGGGCGGCGCTGGCGATGGCGGTGGCGCCGTATGCGCGGCTGCTGCTGCTGGATGCGTCAGAGCGAGCGCTGTATGAGCTGGACCGGGAGCTGGACCGGGCGCTGCCTGCGGGCGGGCCTGGGGATGGGCCGGGGCACCGGCTGGTGCTGGGAGATGCCGGGGATGCGCGGCTGCTGGCTTCGCTGTTCGCCGAGGATGGGCCGCAGGTGGTGTTTCATGCCGCAGCTTTCAAGCATGTGCCGCTGCTGGAGCAGAACCCGGTGGCGGCGATCGCGAACAACGTGCTGGCGACACGCACGCTGCTGGAGGCGGCGGGGGAGTGCGATGACTTCGTGCTGGTCTCGACGGACAAGGCGGTAGACCCGCGCAGCATCATGGGGGCTTCAAAGCGGGTAGCGGAGCTGCTGCTGCT
Organism: Acidobacteriaceae bacterium; assembly: GCA_036401435.1. Lineage (GTDB taxonomy): Bacteria > Acidobacteriota > Terriglobia > Terriglobales > Acidobacteriaceae > EB88. The sequence goes on from DASWUY010000186.1 coordinate 2,995, forward strand.
GGCACCCTCGCAGGCGCGGGTGCGGCGGCACGCGGTGCGGCTGGGGAATGTGCTGGGGTCGGACGGGAGCGTGCTGCTGCTGTTTCTGGACCAGCTGGCGCGGGGCGTGCCGCTGACGGTCGCGGACCCGGAGGTGCGTCGCTACTTCATGACGGTGGACGAGGCGGTGGGGGCGCTGGTGTCGGCGGCTGCAGCGCCTGTATCGCAGCTCAGTCCACCAGCGACGTGCCTGGCTGCGCCGGAGCTTGGCTGCCCGGTACGCATTCTGGAGCTGGCGCAGCGGGTGCTGGCGCGGGCGGGTGCAGAGCCAGGGGGCGGGGTGGTGTTCACGGGACTGCGGCCGGGAGACAAGCTGGAGGAGTCGCTGCTGGCGGGCGGGGAACGATGGGGGGCGCCGGGCGTGGCGGGCGCGGGCCAGGTGGGTGGGGGTCTGCGGGCGATTGACAGTCCGGTTGCGGAGGCCGGGGTGCTGAAGCGGGCGATGCGGGAGCTGGAGGGGGCGGTGGGGGAGCGCGATATCTGCCGCCTGCTGCGCGCGGTGATGGAGCTGGTGCCGGGGTATGAGCCGAGCAGCATGCTTGCTCCTTACCTTGACCTGGCGACGGCGCGGGCGGAGGCGGTGCGGTGAGCACCCGGCGCAGGATTGCGGTGGTGACGACGTCGCGCGCGGACTACAGCCATCTCTACTGGCCGCTTCGCGACCTGGCGGCTCATCCGGAGGTGGATCTGCAGCTGCTGGTGTGCGGGGCGCACCTGTCGCCGGCGTTTGGCAGCACGGTGAAGGAGATGGAGCGGGACGGCTTTGCGATCGCGGAGAGGATCGAGTGCCTGGTGGCGTCGGACACGGACGTGGGCATGGCAAAGACGCTGGGGCTGGCGGTGCTGGGGCTTGCGGACACGCTGGCGCGGCTGCGTCCGGACCTGCTGCTGCTGATCGCGGATCGGTACGAGATGCTGGCGCCGGCGGCGGTGGGGCTGACGCTGCGCATCCCGATCGCCCACATTGAAGGCGGGGATATCTCAGAGGGGGCGATTGACGACGCGGTGCGGAACGCGATCACGAAGATGGCGCACCTGCACTTCACCTCGACCGAGGGAGCGCGGGCGCGAGTGATCGGGATGGGCGAGGAGCCGTGGCGGGTGCGGCGGGCGGGTGCGCCTTCGCTCGACCACCTGCGGCGCGGGCGGCTGCTGGGGCGGGAGGAGTTGGAAGCGGCGCTGGGTGTGTCGCTGGAGCAGCGGCCGATCGTGATTGCGACGCACCCGGTGACGCTGCTGCGGGACACGACGGAGGAGGCGGAGGCGCTTTTTTCCGCGCTCCACTACCTGACCCAGCATCGCGCTTACCGGCGGCATCCTCTGCTGTTCTGCTATCCGAACGCCGATGCCGGGAGCCAGGCGCTGGTGGAGCGGGCGCGGAGGTTTTGCGAGCATCACCCGGCGGCGAGTCTGGATAAGGATCCGGGAAGGCCGGCGCCGAGCGCGGCGGGGCTGCTGCGAACGCATGCGCGGGCGGCGGCGAGCGGGGTGACGGAGCCGGCGGCGGGGGCTCGCCTGTTCGTCAACTTGCCGGCGGGAACCTACTGGAGCCTGCTGGCGCAGGCAGAGATGCTGGTCGGCAATTCGAGCAGCGGCAT
>DASWUY010000187.1:0-8070 GCA_036401435.1 Acidobacteriaceae bacterium
GACCGACGCCCCCCTCGAACCCGCGCAGACTCCCGTCATGCGCCAGTACACCGCGGCCAAGCAGCAGCATCCCGACGCCTTGCTCTTCTTCCGCCTCGGGGACTTCTACGAGCTCTTCTACGAGGACGCACGCACCGCCGCCCGCGAGCTGCAGATCACCCTCACCGCCCGCGATCGCGAAAAGGCCGTTCCCATGTGTGGCGTGCCCTTCCACGCCGCCGACGCCCACATCGCCAGGCTTCTTCGCAAAGGCTACAGAGTCGCCATCTGCGAGCAGATGGAAGACCCAAAACAGACCAGGAAGATCGTCCGTCGCGAGGTCACCCGTGTTCTCACCCCCGGCACCGCCATCGATGGCACGCTCGCCGAGGAACACAACAACTACCTGGCCGCCATGGCGCTCCACACGGACCGCGCCGGGCTGGCCCTGCTTGATCTTTCCACCGGCGAGTTTCGCGCGACCGAGTTTGCCGGCGCCCAGGCCATCGCCCTTTGCGCCGACGAACTCGCCCGCAGCGCCCCCGCCGAGATCCTGCTCCCCGCCGGCAACCCTATGCTCGCAGCGCAGGACCACGACTCCGGGCCGCTGGCACGTGCCTTCGAGCGCATCCGCACCAAAACGCCGGTAGACGACTGGGTCTTTACCCGCGACTACGCGCTGCCCTTGCTTGAGCGCCAACTCGGAGCCCACTCGCTCGACGGCTTTGGCGTCGCCGACCACCCTCTGGCGGCCATCGCCGCGGGCGTCCTTCTTCACTATGCGCAGGCCACCCAGAAGCAGCAGCTATCCCACATCGACTCGCTCCGCTTCTACGAGCGCGCCGACTGCCTGCAGCTGGATCAGGTCACCGTACGCAATCTCGAACTCGTGGACCCGCTCTTCCGCGATGCCGGCAGCGAGGCCACCCTGTTCCACGCGCTCGACTGCTGCCGGACCCCGATGGGCAAGCGGCTCCTGCGCTCTACCATCCTTCGGCCTCTGCTCGATCCGGCCGCCATCGCCTGCCGTTATCAAGCCGTCGGCGAGCTGCATCGCGACCTGATCGAGCGCGAAGAACTGCGCCGCGCACTCGGCGCGGTCCTCGACCTCGAGCGCCTCCTCGCCCGCGTTTCGCTCGACAGCGCCGGCCCGCGCGACCTGCTCGCGCTCTCCGCCTCCCTGCGCGCGCTGCCCCTCGTCTGTGCCGTGTTGCTGCGCAGGCAGGCTCCTCTCTGGCGGTCCCTGCTGGCCAAGGTTGACGCGCTTGAGGACCTCAGCCAGTCCATCGATGAGGCCATCCTGCCCGAGCCCGCCGCAACCCTCGCCGAAGGCGGCGTCATCCGCCCCGGCATCCACGCAGAGCTTGACGATCTCCGCGCCACCTCCCAATCCGGTCGCACCGCGATCGCCGCCATCGAAGAGCGCGAGCGCACCCGCACCGGAGTCGCCTCGCTCAAGGTGCGCTACACCTCGGTCTTCGGCTACTACATCGAGCTCACCCGATCCAACCTCCGCCACGTGCCTGCGGACTATGAGCGCAAACAAACGCTCGTCAATGCGGAGCGGTTCACCACCCCTGAGCTCAAGGAATACGAACAGAAGATCCTGACCGCGCACGAGCGCTCGCTTGAGATCGAGAAGCAGCTCTTCGCTACCCTGCGCGGCCAGGTTCTCGCCGCCGGCAGCCGCATCCGCACCACCAGCACCGCGCTGGCTGAGCTTGACCTCCTAGCCAACTTCGCTCACGTTGCCGCGGAGCGCAGGTATGTCGAACCATCGCTCGACCTCGAAGGCTCGATCCTTGAAGTTGCAGCCGGCCGCCACCCTGTCATCGAGCACATGATGGAGCGCTCCGGAGTCGAGCGCTTCGTCCCCAACGCCATCTATCTCGACGACCAGACAGCGAGTCTCCTCTTGATCACGGGCCCGAACATGGGTGGCAAGTCCACCTACCTGCGCCAGGCAGCGATGCTGGTTCTCATGGCGCAGATGGGCTCCTTTGTCCCCGCGGACCGCATGCGCTTCACCCCAACAGACCGCATCTACACCCGCATCGGAGCCAGTGACAATGTGGCCCGCGGCCGCTCCACCTTCATGGTCGAGATGACCGAAACTGCCACCATCCTCAACACCGCTACGGCGCAGTCTCTGGTGCTGCTGGACGAGATGGGACGCGGCACCGCGACCTACGACGGCCTATCGCTGGCCTGGGCCACGCTCGAGCACCTGCACAACGAGATACACGCCCGCACCCTGTTCGCAACGCACTACCACGAACTCACCCTGCTTGCCGAGCCGCTGCCCCGCCTGCGCAACCTCCGCGTCTCCGTCCGCGAAACGCCCGAGCGCATCGTCTTTCTCCACACGGTTGAGCCCGGCGCCGCCAGCAAGAGTTACGGCATAGAGGTCGCACGCCTCGCAGGCCTGCCGCAGCGCGTCATCGCGCGCGCCCGGCAAGTCCTCCGCCTGCACGAGAAGGCCGAGCGGCAGGCAACCGCAGAAGCTCTGGGCGCGCCGCTCCAACTCACCATCTTCACGCCTCTCTCGCAGCGCATTCTCGACCGGCTGCATGCCACCGAGGTAGACAGCCTCACGCCGCTCCAGGCCTTGAATCTCTTAAGCGAGCTGAAACAGGAGATAGGGTCCAGCCGTGGCTGACAACACCCTGCGCGGGCAGGCCGGCCGTCTCATCGTGGCCGGCCTCGAGGGCACCTCGCTATCGCCCCTTGACCAGGCCTGGCTCAGGCTGCTCCGCCCCTCCGGCATCGTCCTCTTCCGTCGCCACCTAGAGCAGGCCGCGCAGACTACCGCCCTGCTCCGTGAGGCTGCTCAACTGTGCGGCGGCAACGTGCTGCGTATGCTCGACCTCGAAGGCGGTCTCGTCGACAGGCTTCGCGACCTGCTCGCGCCCATGCCCTCGGCGGCCGAAGTTGCGGCTTCGGGCCTCGCCACGCAGGCACGCAGGCACGGCAAGCTCATCGGCCGCGCCGCCCGGCTGCTTGGCTTCAACACAGCGCTTGCCCCGGTGCTTGACCTCGCGCTTCCCGAGGCGCTGCCGGTCATGCGCACCCGCGTCGTCTCGGCCGATCCCTATGCCGTCAGCGCCTATGCCACAACCTTCCTTGAGGGTTTGCGCAGCGAAGGCGTGATCGGCTGCGGCAAGCACTTTCCAGGGCTGGGCGGGGGCTCGATCGACTCGCACACCGCAACGCCGCAGATCCAACGCACCTGGGCACAGCTATGGACCGAAGATATTCAGCCCTATCGTGAAGTGGCCGCACACCTGCCGATGGTCATGATCTCTCACGCTACCTATCCCAGGGTCACGCGCGATGACAAGCCCGCTTCCATCTCACCCTTCTGGGTCGGGAGCGTCCTGCGCCGGCGCATGCAGTACACTGGCCTCGTTGTCTCTGATGACATGGAGATGGGCGGCATCCTCAGCTATATGCCGATAGAGGAAGCGGCCGTGCAGGCGATTGCGGTCGGTACCGACCTGATCGAGATCTGCCGCGACCCTTCGCTCGTGCTCCGCGCTTACGAGGGCCTGCTGCGCGAGGCGGAGCGATCACCCTCCTTTCGCCTCAAGGTACGTCGTGCCGCCGCCCGCGTTGAAGCCAACAAGGCACTCTTGATCGACGCGCAGCTGCCACGCAACGCGACCAACGTACAGCTGGAGCGGCTGCGCAACGACATTCACGCGTTCACGCAGTCGCTGGCCGCCCTGCCTGGGACGCACGGATGACCGCTGCTGCCTCTCCCAAGCCGCCGTCCCTACGACCCATGACAGTTGCCGGCATCATGAGCGGCACCTCGGCGGATGGCATCGACGTCGCCATCGTGCGCATTCGCCCACGTACCGCCAGGCTGCAGCCAGACGCCGGTCCGGGCGTCCAGCTGGATCTGCTGCATCACACCGCAGTCCCCTTTTCGCGTGCCCTGCGACAGGCTGTTCTCACCGCGGCGGGCACGGGCCCGACCAGCACCGCTGACCTTGCGCGCCTGCACTGGCGGCTGGGTCTGGCCTACGCGGAGGCCGCACAGGCGGCTGTCCAAGCATCCTCAGCCAGTCTCGACCTGGTCGGCTGCCATGGCCAGACCGTCTATCACCAGGGCCGTCCTCAACGTACCCTCGGTCGCAGCTTCGCCTGCACTTGGCAGATCGGGGAGGTGGCGCCCTTGGCGCGCGTTCTCGCCGTGCCCGTAGTCTCGAACTTTCGCCCCGCCGACATGGCCTGCGGCGGCCACGGCGCGCCGCTCGTCCCGCTGCTCGACTACGCGCTCTACCGGCATCCCACGCGGGTGCGCGTGCTCCAGAACCTCGGCGGCATCGGCAACCTCACCCTCGTGCCCGCGCGGGCTACGCTCTCTGACGTGCGTGCCTTCGACACCGGCCCAGGGAACATGCTTATTGACGCCCTGACGCAACAACTCTACGGCCGCGCCTACGACCGGGATGGACGGCTCGCCGCGCGCGGCAAGATCCTGCCGGCCGCTGTACGCCGGGCCCTCGGCAGTCCCTTCTTCCTCAAGCCGCCCCCGAAGTCAGCAGGCCGCGAAGAGTTTGGCCGCACCTTCGCCGCAGCCTTCCTCGCGCACTGTCAGCAGTTCAGCGCAGACCCCGCCGACGCCATCGCCAGCGCTACCGCACTCACCGTCGAAAGCATCGGCCTGGCGTTTCGCACCTTCGTACGTCCCTTCATCCCGAACGAGCCCGTGGACTACCTCGTGGCCGGCGGAGGCGCCAAAAATCCCACCCTCCTGACCATGCTCCGCGGAGCCCTTGAGCCGCTCGGCTGCAAGGTCAGCACCACCGCTGCCTCTGCCCTGCCGGTCGACGCGAAGGAAGCGGCAGCCTTCGCTCTGCTCGCCTACCAGACCTGGCACCATCGTCCCGGCAACGTACCCTCCGCCACAGGCGCAGACCGGCCGGCCATCCTCGGACAGGTCTCCTATGCGTAGACTTGCCCTTGCGTCCGCTGCCGCTGTACTGCTCCTCGCCACCGTTGCGTGTCACCGGAGACCGCTTGCCTCTGATATCGTTATCATGCTGATCGAGAGCAGCCCCGCAAACCTCGACCCGCGCATCGGTACCGACGCACAGTCCGAGCACATCGATTCCCTTCTCTTCGACGCGCTGGTCCGCCGCAACGAGCACTTCGGCATCGATCCTGAACTGGCCGAGCGCTGGGACACGCCCGACCCGCTTACCTACGTCTTCCACCTGCGCACCGGTGTCATCTTCCACGACGGTCGCCCCCTCACCTCGCGCGACGTCAAGTGGACCCTGGACTCCATGATCCAGGGCAAGATCATCACCGTCAAAGCTGCCGCCTACGCGTCCTGGGCCAGTGTGGACGCGCCCGATCCGCAGACCCTCATCGTGCACCTCAAGAAGCCGGACAACTCCGTCCTGCTGAACCTCTGCGATGGAGCCTTCGGCGTTCTGCCGGCAGGCAGCGGTCGTGACTTCGGCCACCACCCGGTCGGGAGTGGCCCGTTCCAGTTCGTCAGCCAGGAGCAGGATCGGGAGGTCGTTCTGCGTCGTGCTGCGTCCTACTGGGGGCCACTGCCCAGGATCGCAGGCGTTCGATTTGCGGTAGTGCCAGACGCGATCACGCGCGCCCTCGAGATGCAGAAGGGATCGGCCGACGTGGAGATCAACGCGCTGCCGGCCGACATGCTCGCGCCGCTGGCTCGCAACCCGCACCTGCGCATCCAGTCCGGTCCGGGCACCGTGCTCATGTACACCGTCTTCAACACGCGCGACCCTGTGCTCAGAGACGCGCGTGTGCGCCTGGCGATCGCCGACGCCATCAATCGCCCGCTCATCGTTCGCTCGCTCTACGGTGGTCACGCGCGCCTGGCGGAAAGCGTGCTACCACCCGAGCATTGGGCCTGGACCGGCGAGGTCGAGCAGCACGACTACTCACCTGCCGCAGCGAATACTCTGCTTGACCAGGCTGGCTATCCGCGTCGCTCCGGGGGCATGCGCTTCCACCTCACCATCAAGACCTCAACCGACGAGACCACGCGCCTGGTGGCCGTCGTCATGCAACAGCAGCTGGCACAGATCGGGATCTCGCTCGACGTACGCAGCTACGAATTTGCCACCTTCTACGCCGATATCGTCAAGGGAGCTTTTCAGATGGCGCCCTCCCGGTGGATTGGCGGCAACGAGGCTCCCGACATCTTCCGCCTGGCCTTTGCCACCGCCAGCTTTCCGCCCCATGGCGCCAACCGCGGCTACTACACGAATGCAGCCGTTGACGCGCTCCTCGCGCACGCTGCGTCCACCGCCGATCCATCCATGCAGCGGCAGGACTACGTGGCCGTGCAGCAGCAACTGGCGCGGGATCTGCCCGTACTCAACCTCTGGTACCTGGATACGGTGGCCGCAGAGAGCACGCGCCTGACTCCACTCCATCTATCTCCGTCCGGCAGCTTTGATTTCCTGCGCGAGGTCAGCTTCGTCCACTGAAAGCGCTCTACCGTTCGCCCCACTTCAGCTTGGTACGCAGCACGTCGTAGAAGTTGCTCGGACTCAACCGCAGCAGCTTCACCTTGTGCTCGGAACGCCAGCATCGGAGCTCATCCCCGGCCTGAATGGCAATCGCCTCCTGCCCGTCCACGGTAAGGAAATTAGGATCGCCCGACGGCGCTACTACGATGTTCAACTTCGCGCCTCCGCGCACCACCGGCGGCCGCATGGTCAACAGGTGCGGGCACACCGGCGTAATGATGTGAGCATCCACGCTGGGCTCGAGGATCGGACCATTGGCCGAGAGCGAGTAAGCCGTCGACCCGGTGGGCGTGGACACAATCACGCCATCCGCTCGGTAGGACGCAGCCAGCTTCCCGTCCACCTCCACGCTGAACTCTCCCATGCGCGCAATCGTCCCCTTGGAGACAACGAGATCGTTCAGTGCCTCGTGCTGGCAGACCTTGGCGCCGTTCCTCCAAAGCTCGGAGTGCAGCATGGCACGCTCATCCAGCGTGCCGCACTCCAGGCACCAGGCATCCAGCGTGTCATAGAGCTCGCTGAGACGCACCTCGGTCAGGAACCCGAGCGAACCCAGATTGACGCTGAGGATCGGCGTCCCCAGCTTGGCAAAGACGCGCGCCGCCGCCAGCAGCGTGCCGTCCCCGCCCAGCACCACTACCAGGTCCGGCTTTACCTCGCCCATCGCTTCGCGCGCCACTACCCGGGCCACGCTGGTGTAGCTGCCGCTCACCGGGTCCAGGATTGGCTCAAAACCATGCGTCCGCATCCACAGCACCAGCTCATTGAGAATGGAAACGAGCTCCGGCTTCTGCGGCTTTGACACGATTGCTACCTTGCGCATGGTTGCTAGTGTATCGGAGCACCCGGACTCGTGTGTCCCCCGCAGGCGCGCCGCTTCCGCTAGCCCAACACGCCGTGCAGCAGGAATTCGTGATTCCCTTCAGCCCCGGTGATGGGTGAGTCGATGTGTTCCAGAGACACGGCGCCCTGAGCCGCCAAGCACGCGCGAACCCGTTCCACGGCAAGCGCATGCGCGGCCGGATCACGCACGATTCCGCCCTTGCCCACCGAGGCCCGCCCGGCCTCAAACTGCGGCTTGACCAGCACGACGAGCTCTCGCAGCTCCGGCGCCGCAGCCAGTACCGCAGGGATCACCAGCGTTGCCGAAATGAACGAGACGTCCATCGCAAGGAAGCGCAACTCCGCGCCCGCCTTACTCTCCAGCCACTGCCGCTTTAATTCCCCCGCCCCGAGCTTGCGCGCGTTGGTGCGTTCCATCAGCGACACCCGCGCGTCCGTGCGCAGCGACTCGGCAATCTGGCCATAGCCGGTATCGACCGCGAGCACATGCGCCGCACCATGCTGCAGCATGCAGTCCGTGAAGCCGCCCGTCGAAGCGCCGACATCCACGCAGCCTGCGCCCTTCAAGTGGATCTTCCAGTGCGCCAGCGCAGCCTCCAGCTTTAGCCCGCCGCGGCTCACGTATCGCTGCTCTTCTCCCAGCATGCGCAGCTCTGCGTCTTCGCTCACCGCATAGCCTGGCTTGGTCTGCTTCTGCTCGTCCACCAGCATGCGTCCGGCCAGG
>DASWUY010000188.1:0-4118 GCA_036401435.1 Acidobacteriaceae bacterium
CGGAGAGCACGCAGCCGCTGTACCTGGAGGGGTATCACAAGCCGGACTACCGCGACCCGGACGATGCTGTCTACGAGGCGATCCAGGACATTTTCTCGAATGGGCGCACCTCGCGACTCTACCGCAGCCTGGTGCGCGACCAGCAGATCGCGGCCGAGGCGGAAGGTTTCAGCGGCTTTCCGGGGGACAAGTACCCGGGCCTCTTCGCCTTCTTCGCGGCGCCGAACCCGGGGCACAGCAATGACGAGATACGCGCTGCCATTCACAAGGAGATCGACAGGCTGAAGACGGCGGACGTCACCGACGCGGAACTGGCCATGTTCAAGACACGCGCGCGGGCTGACCTGCTGCGCGGGCTGGGAGAGAACGAGGGCCTGGCGCAACAGCTGGCAGAGAACCAGCTGCGGTATGGTGACTGGCGCGAACTGTTTCGCCAGCTGGACAAGGTGGACAAGGTGCAGAAGGCAGATATCCGGCGGGTGGCGAACAAGATGTTCGTCGCGACCAACCGCACCTGGGCCGAGGTGAATGCGGCGGCTGAGGCCGGGCGGCCGGCGCAGGGCGGTGGGCGATGAGGGCTTTTTCTCTTCAGCGGACGGCGGCAGCGCTTCTGTGGGCGGTGGGGCTGACCTGCGCCCCCACTCTGCTCGAGGCGCAGGCCCAGCATACGGTGATCCCGGCGGATGCCAGCCAAGCCAAGCAGCATGGCGCGTGGGAGTCGATTCCCGTGCCGCCGCTGCGGGAGTTCAAGCCCGTCCAGCCGCGACGCATCGAGTTAAAGAACGGTGCTGTCCTCCTGCTGGTGGAGGACCATGAGCTGCCCTTCATCAGCGGCTCTATCGAGATGCATGGCGGCGAGCGGGATGTGCCGGCGGCCAAGGCTGGTTTGACCGATCTGTATGGCGACGCATGGCGCACCAGCGGCAGCCGCAGCCGGAACGGGGACCAGCTGGATGACCTGCTGGAGGCCAAGGCGGCCAAGATCGAGACTGGCGCTGACATCGACTCGACCTCGATCTCGTGGTCTTGTCTGAAGCAGGATGAGCCGGAGGTCTTCGGGCTGATGCTTGATGTTTTGCAGCATCCGGCGTTTAGCCAGCAGAAGCTGGCGCTGGCGCAGCAGCAGGCGGTGGCGGGCATAGTGCGGCGAAATGACAGTGCGGGGGCGATCGCCGGGCGCGAGGCGGCGCGGCTGGTCTATGGCAGCACCAGCCCGTACGCGCGACAGCCCGAGATTGCCACCATCATGGGGATTACGGTAGCGGACCTGGAGCAGTGGCATGCGCAGACGACGGTGCCGAACCGCATGGTCATAGGGGTCTTCGGCGACTTTGACGCGGCCGCCATGGAGGCCTCCCTGCGCAAGGCATTCGAGACCCTGCCCGCCGGCAAGCCTGCGCAGAAGGCGCAGGAGACCTTTGCCGGACCGAAGCCTGGTCTCTACCTGATTGACAAGCAGGATGTGAACCAGAGCGATGTGTACCTGGTGAGCCTGGGCACGCGGCGCGATGACCCGGACTACTACACCCTCTCGGTGATGAACGAGATCTTTGGTGGAGGCTTCGGATCGCGCCTCTTCCAGGATGTGCGCACCAAGCTGGGGCTGGCCTACAGCATCGGCGGCGGCTATGGCGCGGGCTACGACCATCCGGGCATCTTTCGCGTGGTGGCGCAGACCAAGAGCGAGAGCACGACGGCGGCTGCCGAAGAGATGTTGAAGGACACGGCCGGGCTGAAGACCGAACCCTTTACGACGGATGAGCTGCGTATGGCCAAGGACCAGCTGCTGAACTCGTTCATCTTCAATTACGACTCGCGCGAGAAGGTGCTGGGTGCAGCGGCAAGGCTGGAGTTCTATGGCTACCCGGCGGACTTTCTGGCGCGCTACCAGGCGGGGGTGGAGCGTGTCACGCTGGCAGATCTGGAGCGTGTGGCCAGGCAGCGGGTAGATCCGTCGAAGCTGGCGGTGCTGGTGGTGGGTAACCAAGCGCAGTTCGGCCGCAGCCTGGCCGAACTGAAGCTGGGCACGCCGCAGCCGATTGACATTACAATTCCCATTCCGCCGGAGGTTCGCAAGCAGATGATGGGCGCCGGGCCGGCGCAGTAAACCGCCTACCGGAGCAGCTGCGGATCGCCGGATCGCCCAAGTCCATAAGGAGAGACATGTCGTTCGCCATCGCCATCATGGCTGCAGGCAAGGGCACCCGCCTGAAGTCGAAGCGGCCCAAGGTGTTGCATGAGATTGGAGGCAAGCCGCTGCTGCTGCACGTGGTTTCCGCGGCGCTCAAGGTGGTTCCAGCCTCTGATATCTACGTGATCATCGGCCACCAGGCAGAGCAGGTACGCGCTGTTGTGGCGCCAACCGGGGTACGGCTGGTGGAGCAGGTGGAGCAACGCGGCACCGGGCATGCGATCCAGGCTGCGGCCGCGGCCGTGGCCGCCTACGACAACCTGCTGGTGCTCTCAGGCGACGTGCCGCTGCTGCGCACAGAGACTATCCTGCGCGTGCGTGACTTCCATCTGGCGGAGCAGGCGGCGATGACCGTGCTGACGGCGACGCCTGCGGACCCAACGGGCTATGGCCGGGTTGCGCGGGTCATAGCAGGCGGCGATGTGCCTGCGCAGCTCGAGACATCGGCGGTGGCGCGGATCATAGAGCAGAAGGCGCTCTCCGGGACTGAGCAGCAACTGCGCGAGATCAACACGGGCATCTACGCCTTCAGGACAGCGCCGCTGCTGGCTCACCTGGGAGAACTGGAGACGAATAACGCCCACGGCGAGTTATACCTGACGGACATGGCCGCGCTCCTGGTCAAGGCGAAGGAGCGGGTCGTCGCTCTGCGCGCCGAGGACACGGCGGAGCTCTCCGGGGCAACTGAGGTGCTGGGCGCGAATACCATCGCCGAGATGATGCTGCTGGACCGCGCGCTGCGGCATGCCATGTGTGCGCGGCTGATGGCCCAGGGTGTCACCATCTTTCAACCGGAGACGGTGGTCATCGATCCCGGGGTGCGGGTGGGGCCGGACACGGTGCTTGAGCCGTTTACGCAGCTGCTGGGGTCGACCGTGATGGGCGAGCGGTGCCGGGTGCGCTCCTACTCGGTGCTCGAGAACACCACGGTGGGGGATGGAGTCACGGTGCGTCAGGGCTGCATTGTCGAAGACTCGGAGATCGGGTCTGACGTGATCCTGGGGCCATATGCTCACCTGCGGCCTGGGAGCAGGATTGGGCAGGGAGCGCATATCGGCAACTTCGTCGAGCTGAAGAATGTCCAGTTCGGCGTGGGATCGAAGGCCGGACACCTGGCCTACTTGGGGGATGCGGTGATCGGCAGCGGGGTGAACATCGGCGCCGGCACGATCCTGTGCAACTACGATGGGGTCCAGAAGCACCAGACTACGATTGGCGACGAGGTGTTCATCGGCAGCGACTCAGTGCTGGTAGCCCCGGTTTCGATTGGCAAGGGCGCGTATGTGGCGGCAGCCTCCTGCGTCACGCAGTCGGTGCCGGAGGACGCGCTGGCCGTGGGGCGGGCACGACAGGTGAACAAGGAGGGCTGGGCGGCGAAGCGGCGGGCGATGAGTGCGCGTAAGAAGAACTAGCGGCCGCCGGTGACAGCGGGAAAGCTCCTGCCCCGGCGAAAACGCCCTCTGAGACTCAGGCCTCTGTGGCCTGGACCATGGTCGCGGCGCCTTGGTTTGAAGCCAGGCAGGTTTGCTGCTCTGCCGGGCCCCGCTGGCTCGCCTTATAGGCCGCGGCCAGCGCGTTGCGCATTCGGATGCGCGCCGACAGGATGGTTTGCTGCACCTCGCCCTCGGTCATCAGGAGGAGTCCGGCGATCGCGGCCGCCGAGTAGCCTTCCACATCCTTGAGCAGGAAGACCAGGCGCTCAGAGGCGGGCAGCAGCCGGAGCGCCTCCTCCATATCCGTGCGATGGCCTGCGGTCTTGATGAGCCGCAGCTCCGGGTCAAGAACTGCGGCGGGCTGCGGGGTGAGGGAGAAGCGCTTCTGGAGCTCGAGGAGGAGGGTGCGGTCGAGCAGGCCGGCGTCCGGCTCCGGCTTGCGGTGGAACGCGTCGACAAAGGTGCGGGTGAGGATCTGCTCGGCTTCCACTTCG
>DASWUY010000189.1:0-18544 GCA_036401435.1 Acidobacteriaceae bacterium
CCCAGCCCCGCTGGTGAAAGGTGTTGACGCTGCTGATCGGCGTAGGCAGCTGGTACTGCGGACCGTAGAGAGACAGGGCGCCCGCCTCTCCATAGTTGTTGGCCAGCACGGCCAGGCGGGCGCGGTCCTCCTCCGGTAGCCGGTCCCGGACGGCAGCTACCTGGGCCGCAAGTTCCGGCCAGCCGATCTCGTCGGCCATGTCGTCATTGTTCTTCATCTGCCAGTTCCAGCCGCGCGATCCAACCGGCCACACCGGCAGATACGCCCACGCCACAGCCGCCGCGTCTACCAGCATCGCCGTCAGCACCAGCGCGCGGACCCCGACGCGCAACCCTCGGCTGCGACGCTGCAGCACCCGCTCCAGGCTCACCGCGCCCGCTGCATACAGCACGGAATACGCCGGCAGCAGGTAGTAGCCCCTGCCCTTGACCAGCGCAAAGAGCACCAGCGGCCCCAGGTAGAAGACGCTGAGCAGGCGAAAGCGCCGGCTGCGCAACAGCAGGACCAGCCCCGCGACCGCGAGCGGTAGCGCCAGCAGAGTGAATCGCAGCTGGTCGGTGAAGTACCCGGCTGCCCGCCCGTGGCGTACGTCCCGCGCATGGATGAAGCGCTCCATCTGCAGCGTGATGAAGTGGTGCCGCGCCAGCCACAGCAGGTTGGGCGCAGCGATCAGAAACGCCACCAGCGCGCCCAGCCACAACCACCGGCTGCGCAGGTGATGCCTCTGCGAAGGCATCAAAGCCAACGCTCCCAGCAGGCTGAGGACGGGGAAAAGGATCGAATACTTCGACAACACGCCGATGCCGACACCCACGCCTGCACCTAGCCAGAACTTCTGGTCCTCGGTGCGCAGCACGCGCGCGGTAAAGAAGACCAGCAGGTCCCAGGCCAGCAGGTCAAAGGTGTTGTACTGCAGCACCGAGCTGAAGGCGAGCGCCAGCGGCAGCGTGATGAACACCGTCATGACCTGCGCCGGGCGCCGCCCTCCCAGCTCCCGCGCCATCAATCCATGCAGCACCAGTGACGCTGTGTTGGACAGAGCCGCAGGCAGACGCAGCACCTGCGGCGAGATGCCAAAGAGCGCAATCGCGATCCGCCCGCAGAACGCAGTCAGCGGAGGATAGGCGACAAAGCCCCATTGCAGATGGCGCGCGTCGTCTAGGAACTGCAGCTCATCGCGGTGGAAGCCGTAGCCGTTGCCGACCAGAAAGTGTACAAGCAGGATAGTAGCCGCGCAGGCAGACAGGACGGCGGCATCAGAGCGTAGCGCGAGGCTGGGCTTGCTGGCAGGCATGGCGCCAAGGATACGGCAATGGCGCGCATTTGGTTCCCTCGCGCACGAAATCGACATCGAGCTATCGAGAGCGCACGACCTGCGCCGCTCCCTGTCCGCATTCTTACGAGCGAGCTTCACTGTGAGAACCTCACCGCACCAGCACTGAGAACTCCACGGGCTGGGCATCTCGCGGCGCATTGAGCAGATCTCCCGCGGCACCTTCCTCGTCAAACCCGGATCCCTCTTTCCTGCTCTGCACCGGATGGAGGAAGCAGGCTGGCTCAGCTCTTTCTGGGGAGAATCAGAGAACAACCGACGAGCGAAGTTCTATCGACTCACCAAAGCCGGAGGGCGCCAGCTAGGAGCAGCGACAGAACAATGGACAAGAGTCGCCTCGGCCATGGCGAACGCATTGAAGGCAACATGAGAGGGACAGCATGAGGCTATGCCGCCCTGGGGAAAGCAGCAACTGGCTTGAAGCAGAACGGACGCCTGTCCTGCTCGTGCTCCCGGGACGCGCCCGGTGAGGCTCCCGAAACGGGAATTCTGCCGAACGTAATATAGCCGCCGCCTGCCCCCTCTTCTACAGTCTGCTTTAGCTGCGTGGCGCCGCTCTTATGCAAGCGTGCCCCGGCCGGGAGGGGTTAGGCATGAGCGAATACACAGCGCGGTACCTGCGGGAGGTGGAAGAGATCGCCCGTGCGATTGACCCTGCCCGGATCGATGGCATTCTCGAGCTGCTCTCGCAAGTACGCAGCCAGGGCGGACGCCTGTTCTTCCTCGGCGTTGGCGGTGGCGCCGGCCATGCAGGCCACGCTGTGAATGACTTCCGCAAGATCGCGGGCATCGAGTGTTACGCGCCTTCGGACAACGTCTCCGAGCTTACCGCGCGAATCAACGACGACGGCTGGGACACCTGCTACGCGGACTGGCTGCGCGGCAGCCGCCTCAACGCCAGGGACGCGCTCTTCGTCTTCTCGGTCGGCGGCGGATCGATTGAAAAGAACATCAGCATGAACATCGTCAACAGCCTGCGCCTGGCGCAGAACGTAGGTGCGCGGATCATCGGCATTGTCGGTCGGGACGGCGGCTACACCGCCCAGGTCGCGGACTACGCCATCATCATTCCGACGCTCTCGCCTGATACAGTCACCGCGCATGCCGAGGCGTTCCAGGCAGTCGTTTGGCATCTTCTGGTCTCGCACCCGGCGTTGAAGCAGAACGAGATGAAGTGGGAGTCGGCCGACCTTGTGCTCGGGTAGTCTGCTGCACCCCGTCTGCCGGCAGGCCCCTGCGGTAGAGAGATACCGAAGGGTCGGGCGATGAAGCGGCGCCCCTCTCAGGCAGCGTCGCCAGAGCCCCGCCCGAACTCGAAGCGCGCCGTCTTTCTCGACCGCGATGGCGTGCTGAACCGCAACATCTTCTACGCCGATACCGAGGCGTACGAGTCGCCGCGCACCCGCCACTCGCTCGTGCTGGCCGAGGGCGCAGGCGCCGCGCTCCGCCTGCTGGCCGCCGCCGGCTACCGCCTTATCCTGGTTTCCAATCAGCCCAACGCAGCCAAGGGCAAGTGCAGCCGGAAGCAGCTGGACCAGATACACGCGCGGCTGGTGGAGAAACTCGCGCGTGAGGGCGTCGCCCTTGATGCGCATTTCTACTGTTTCCACCACCCCGACCACACCGGCCACTGCGACTGCCGGAAGCCCAGCCCCTTCTTTCTGCTGGAGGCGGCGGCGCGGGACGATCTTGTGCTTCAGGACTCGTGGATGATCGGCGACCGCGCTACCGATATCGAGTGCGGCCAGGCTGCAGGCGTTCGCACCGTCTGGATCGATAATGCGGAAGGCGAAGCGGCTCCAGGGTCCGCGCCGGCAAGAGTTGCGCACAGTGTGCTCGAGGCGGCGCACTACATCCTTAGGGCAGCGAACCGGCCGCCGCTGCCCGAACCTCGTTCCTGCAATCCACCGCACCTGTGACGCTAGGACACAGCCCGCACGCTACGCGGTGCCTGGACTGGGCGGCGATGCACCGGCGCCGGGATGTCCAGCGTGAAGCCGGCCGAGACCGCGTCCTGGTAGAGCATCCGCACCGTCTCGAGTGAGTAAGCCTTGAGGTCCTTGCCGACCAGGCTCATCTTGCTCAGGATGTCAGGGGTCGCAGTGATGATGTGCGTGCCCGATTCCTCGGCGTGGTAAACGTTGAGCAGCTCGCGGGAGCTGGCCCAGAGCAGCTCTGCCAGCGGCCGCGCCTTCAGCATCTGCACCGCCTGGCGCATCAGTGGGACGGGATCTACCCCTGTGTCCGCGATGCGGCCTGCGAAGACCGAGACGATCGCCGGCGTGGCCGGATCAAGCGCCTCGGCCACCCGCTCCACCTGGTCCAGTGTCAGCAGCGCCGTCACGTTCAGCCTGATCCCCTCCCGCGACAGCCGCCTTACCAGCGGCGCCATCGAGAAGCCTTGTGTATTTGTAACCGGCACCTTGACATACACATTGCTGCCCCACGAGGCGATGTGGCGCGCCTGCCACTCCATCCCTGCTTCGTCATCGGCAAAGACCTCAAAGGACACCGGCCGATCCGGGATCGCATGCACCACCGACCGTCCGAACGCCTCATAGTTCTGCACGCCGGCCCGCCGCATCAGCGAAGGGTTGGTCGTGAAGCCCTGCACCCAGGGCCGCGCATACATGGCGATCAGGCTCTCGATGTTGGCCGCGTCGCAGAACAGTTTTACTTTCAGGTCAGAGCAGGGATTGTGTGTCGACATGATTGGGAAGACTCCAGGAGAAGGGGATGTCTCGCTTTGCTGATGCCAATCTATCGGACCGTTTCGAACCCGGGACACGCGAACCGGGAAGTTCGCGGTTACCAAAGTGAGATTGTGCAGAAAGGGAACTGATGCGCCCTGCTCCACTCTCCGATAGGGAGTCACACCTCACAGCCAGGTGTCGCGCAGCAAGAGAGGCAGCAAATGGTCGAGCAGCCAGCCCCGCGCCCCATCCAGTCCGGCAGTCGTTTTTTCATCGTAGGCGGCGCCGGCTTCATCGGCAGCCACTTCGTTGACCGCCTGCTGCGCACCTCCGGCATCACCGCGGTGACCATCTATGACAATTTCTCCTCCGGGCGCGCCTGGCATTATGAGCAGCACCGTTCTGATGCGCGCTTTCGCGTCGTGCGCGATGAGGTGACCGACCTGGGAGCGCTGACCCGCGCCATGACCGGGCATGACGTGGTGATCCATCTTGCGTCCAATCCCGACATCGCCCGCGCGGCGACTGAGCCGGAGATTGACTTCTACCAGGGCACCCTGCTGACGAATAACGTCGTCGAGGCCATGCGCCGCTCCGGCGTATCGCAACTGCTGTATGCCTCAGGCAGCGGCGTCTATGGCGAGCTGGGCGTGGATCCGGTGGACGAAGACCGCGGCCCCTTTCTCCCCGTCTCCACCTATGGCGCCAGCAAGCTCGCCGGCGAAGCGCTGATCTCGAGCTACTGCGCCATGTTCGGCCTGCGTGCCTGCGCGTTCCGCTTCGCCAATGTCGTTGGCCCGCGCCAGACCCATGGCGTCGCTTTTGATTTTCTTCGCCGGCTGATCGCCGATCCCCGCACCCTGCGCATCCTCGGCGACGGGGAGCAGACCAAGAGCTACATCGACGTCCTGGACGTGGTGGAAGCCGTACTGCTTGCACTCGACCGCAGGGCGCTCCCGTTCGAGGTCTTTAACGTGTCCACGCTCGACACGGTCACCGTAACGGAAATCGCTGGAGAGGTGGTGCGCTGCCTCGAGCTTTCTCACCCCCCTCTCTTTGAATACTCGGGCGGCAGTCGCGGCTGGAAGGGCGACGTGCCCATGGTGCGGCTCAACAGCGACCGCATCCGCGCGCTGGGATGGGCGAGTCGACGCACCAGCCGCGAGGCCATACGCGCAGCAGTGGAGTCCATGATGCACGAGGAGCGCGTCACCCATGCCTGAGCCACGGTGCGCGACCATGCCTGCGCTGGCGCTGCTTGCCGGGGGCCTCGCCCGGCGCATGCGTCCGGCAACCGACTGCGTGGCCAAGTCCATGCTCGAGGTCGCGGGCTCGCCCTTCATCGGGCACCAGCTGCGCATGCTCTCCGCCCAGGGCGTCCGTAGGGTGGTGATCTGCTGCGGTCACCTCGAAGAGCAGATCCGGGAGTACGTCGGCGATGGCTCGGCGTTCGGATGCGACGTGGTCTACTCGCCCGATGGCGCGCAGCCCCTGGGGACCGGCGGGGCGCTGCGCAACGCGCTGCCGCTGCTTCCGGAGCAGTTCCTGGTCATGTACGGAGACAGTTATCTGCCGGTCGCGCTTCAGCCCGTCTGGCAGAGCTTTCTGGCCTCCGGCAAGCAGGCGCTGATGACGGTCTACCGCAACGTCGACCAATGGGACCGGAGCAATGTGGAGTTCGCCGGCGGCTCCATCCTTTGCTACAGCAAGAGCGAGCCGACCGCGGCCATGCAGCACATCGATTATGGCCTCAACTGCTTCTCGGCCGAGGCGCTCAGGCAGTGGCCCTCGGGCGCGCGTTTCGACCTCGCCGAGGTCACAGCCAGGCTTATCGCCCAGGGGCAGCTTGCGGGCTTTGAGGTCAGCGAGCGCTTTTACGAGATCGGCTCTGCAGCCGGCCTCAGAGAGACCGACGCGCTGCTTCGCGGGCAGCCGGGTCAGGCAGGCGTAAGCGCGCTGCCCCCTGCGGACCGCGCCCTACTTGAAGGAAGCAGGCCCTCCCAATGATCATCGCCAAGACGCCGCTCAGGATCTCCCTCGGGGGCGGCGGTACCGATCTGCCCTCCTACTACCGCGAGTACGGCGGCTTCGTCATCTCGGCGGCTATCGACAAGTACGTCTACATCACCGCCAATCGCAGCTTCTACCCGGGCTACGTGCTCAAGTACTCGGAGATGGAGCATGCGAGCACGCGCGAGACCATCCGCCATCCGCTCTTCCGCGAGGCGCTGAACCTGCACGATGTCGGCGACCGGATCGAGTTGACCAGCGTGGCCGACGTTCCCGCAGGCACCGGGCTCGGTTCCTCCGGCGCCTTCCTGGTCGGGCTGCTGCACGCCCTCTACGCGTACCGGCAAAAACATGTCGCCTCTGAGACCCTGGCGCGGGAGGCGGTCGAGATCGAGATGAACCGGCTCGGCCAGCCGGTCGGCAAGCAGGATCAGTACATCGCCGCCTACGGGGGGCTGCTCTGCCAGGATTACCGCCGCGATGGCACAGTGGGCGTCTCGCCGCTGAACATGGATGCCGTCCGGATGCGTGAGCTGCGCGAGTCGCTGATGCTGTTCTTCATCGGTTCCACGCGCTCGGCGTCCACCCTGCTGGCGCAGCAGAAGACGCAGTCCGAGGGACGCAACAAGAAGATGCTGGAAGACCTGCACTTTGCCAAGCAGCTGGGCTACGAGATAGAACGCGAGCTGACCTCAGGCGGGGTTGAGAACTTCGGCGGCCTGATGCACCAGCACTGGCTGCGCAAGCGCTGCCGGTCTGAAGGCATGAGCAGCAGCCGCGTCGACCAGCTCTATGACCTGGCACTGACCATGGGAGGCGCAAGTGGAGGCAAGCTCGTCGGCGCCGGTGGCTGCGGCTTCCTGCTGCTGCAGACGCAGGATCGGCGCAAGCTGCGCCAGGTGATGGAAGAGGCCGGGGTGCATGAGATGGACTTCAACTTCGACTTCGACGGCTCAGTGGTGATGCTGCGCAACTAAGCGGCGGCCGGGGCAAGGTTTGGTACCCTGCTGCTATGCAGCTCACCATCAACGGGCAGCCGCGCGACTTCCCCGGGTTAGTCGCGGGCACGAGCCTTGAGCAGCTCATCGCGGCGCTCGCTCTCCAAGGTGATCGCGTTGCCGTCGAGCACAATGGCGAGATCGTTCCCAGGGCAGGATGGGGCGCAGCAGCGGTCCACGAGAACGATCGCTTCGAGATCGTGCACTTTGTAGGCGGTGGCGCCGCGTGAGGGCCCGCACCCTGCTCCATCGCAGCGGTGCATGGCTCCTGCTCCTAGGCATCGCGTCTGGGCCCGCAGCCGGCGCAGAATCCGGCTTCACGTCTGCTGCCGACGCCGGCCTGGTCACCCACGATCCGCCGATGCTGGGGCCGACGATCACCGTAGACGCGCTCAAGGCTGGCGCGCCGCTCAAGATCATTGGGTACGGCGACACCCGCTTTACCTACCCCAGCAATACTGTCGACACCAACCCGCGCATGCGCAAGTTCCTCGTCGATCGCATCGCGGACGAGGCTGCAGATGCGCTCTTTGAAACCGGAGATCTGCCGCTGATCGGCTCGGCGCCATGGGACTGGGCCAACTTCCGCAAAGAGACGGCTCCGTGGCGCGCTGAGGGGCTGCGCGTCTTTCCCACTATCGGCAACCACGAGGTCGCAGATGATTTCTATGTAGGCATTCGCAACTACCTCGCCGCCTTTCCTTCTCTCAAAGGCTGTCGCTACTATTCTGTCCTGCTGGGCAACGTCTACCTGATCTCGATCGACGAGTTCACGCCCATCACCAGGGGCGCGCGGCAGCGCGACTGGCTCGTCTCGCAGCTGGAGCATCTGCCGCCCCAGGTGGACTTCGTCTTCCTGATGGATCACATGCCGCTGGTGGACGACCTGCAAAGCCAGGTAGCCGTCAGCCTGCCAGAGCGGCAGGAGACCGAGCTTCGGTCCATCCTCGAAGCAGAGAAGCTGAAGACGCGCGCACTCTTTGTCGTGCTCAGCGGGCACATCCACAACTACGAGCGCTTCCAGAGGGGAGCGATCACCTACATCGTGACCGGGGGTGGCGGCGCCAAGCCCTACCCCGTGCTGGTGCGCGGGCCGGAGGACCTGTTCCGTGACCCGCGCTTTCCCGTCTTCCACTATGTTGTCTTTCTCCTGCACGGGACCCATCTTGAGGCGACAATGTACCGCGTCGCCGACCCACAGGCCGCAGCGCCAAAGATGGAAGCAGCCGACCACTTTACGCTCGACGCTCCGCCTCCACGCTGACGGCGCGTGATTTTTCTGGCGAGATCGCGCACTATCCTGTCGATTCTTCGACCGCTTGTTCGTCATTGTGCAGAACGTTCCCGGATGGGAAGAGGAGACTGCGATGCCGCACTACATGCTTCTGCTGCACGATGATCGAGCGAGCCTGGCCCGGCTTGGGCCGGAAGAGATGCAGAGAGCGCTCGAGAAGTACGTGGCCTGGAGGAAGAAACCGTTTGTGGTGGACGGCCGGCGACTGAACGAGCAGACCGGCAAGGTGATGCAGAAGCGCAATGGGAGCGTCACCGTCACGGACGGACCCTACACCGAATCGAGAGAAGTACTTGGCGGGTACTACACCATTGAGGCGGTGAACCTCGATGAGGCGCTCCAACTGTCGCTCGATCATCCTCACGTGGACTTCGGCTCCATCGAAATCCGGGAAGTGATGCCGCCGGCAGGGTAGCGAGGAAAGCGATGGATGAATCAGGCAGCCCGGTACTGCTCGAGCACCTCTTTCGCCGGCAGGCGGGCAGGATTGTCGCGTGCCTGGCCGTGCTGCTGGGCACCGGCCATCTGCAACTCGCCGAAGATGCGGTGCAGGAGGCGATGCTCGGTGCCGCACAGCTCTGGCCGCTCCATGGAGTTCCCGCCAGCCCGGAGGCGTGGCTGTTTCGCGTGGCGCATAACCATGTTGTCTCGGCCCTGCGCCGCCGTGCCAGCTTTGAGAGGAGGAGCGAGGCGCTCATCGCCGCGCTTGAAGCGAGGACTGCGCACTGCGGGCGCGTACCCCCGGATGAGTTGGACACCGAACAGCACCTGCGCGATGACGAGCTGCGCATGATCTTCATGTGTTGCCATCCATCACTGGCGGTCGAGGCACGGGTCGCGCTCAGTCTCAAGCTGGTGGCGGGCTTTAGCGTGGGTGAGATTGCGCGCATCTTCATGACCGCAGAGGAGACGATTGCGCAACGGCTGGTTCGCGCCAAGCGCTCCATCCGCGAGCAGGCTCTGCCGCTGTGCATGCCGCCGTCCGCGGAGTTGCCGGCCCGGCTGGACTCGGTGCTGCTGGTGATCTACCTGATGTTCAGCGGGGGTTATGCAGTACGCGGCGTGGAGGGGCTGGCCCCGGAACAGGTCTGCCCGGAACAGGTCTGCTCGGAGGAGGTCTGCCTGGAGGCGCTGCGGCTTGGGCGCCTGGTGTGTGCGTCCTCGATCTCGGCGCCGCGCGCAGAGGCGCTGGTCGCCCTCATGGCCCTACAGGCGGCACGTCTGCCAGCGCGAGTGGATGCGGCCGGCAACCTGGTTCTGCTGGAGGACCAAGACCGCGGCCGGTGGGATCGCGACCTGATCGATCTAGGCTTCCGCTACTTCGACCACTCGATCGCCGGCGAGGAGGTGTCGGAATGGCATGTGCAGGCCGCCATCGCCGCGACGTATGCGCGGGCAGAGAAGGCGGAGAGCATCGACTGGCCGGCAATCCTTGAACACTACGATCATCTGCTCGAGAGGACGGGTTCGCCGGTGGTGGCGCTCAATCGCGCCGTGGTGGTGAGCAAGGTTCATGGCCCGGATGCCGCGTTGCGCGCGCTTGCTCCGCTTGCCAAAGAGTCATCGCTACGCGGCTATCACCTGCTGCCTGCGGTGCAGGGCCGGGTGTTTGCGCAGCTCGGCCGCGTGCATGAGGCGGCAGCTGCGTATCGCGCGGCGCTGGAGTGTGCGTGTGCGGAGCCAGAGCGGCGCTTCCTGGCAGCGAGGCTTGCAGAGCTGGGTGGCGCCTGACGTCTATCCGTCCGCAGCCGCACGCTGCCGAGCGCACGCTTCGCGCGGGGGCTGCTGAAAAAAGCCGGAACGTCGACGCCGCCGCGCGCTATACTCACCCCGCCATGGAATCGAGTGCTTCAGAAGCGGTTCGCGACACTGTCGATGTGAATTTTAGCTTGGCCTGTGGACCGGTGACCCTGCGTGCTTCGCTGCAGGTGCCCACGGGCGAGACAAACGTGACCCAACTGCTGCCCATCCTGCAGAAGCTGACAAACACGGTCGTCGCTGCGACGGTGGAGCAGGTCCAGGCCGGTGGGGCGCAGATCTCCTGCCATGCGGGCTGTGGCGCCTGCTGCCGGCAGTTGGTGCCGCTCAGCGTCTTTGAGGCGGAGGCGCTGGCGCAGTGGATTCGCTCGCTGCCCGCTGAGCAGCAGGACGATCTGCAGCACAGGTTCCATACCACGCTGCTGACCCTTCGCGACTCCGGAGTGCTGGCGCGGCTTAAGCCGGAGTTGTGGCAGGAGGGCAGCCTCGAATCGCGGGAAGTGGTGATCGAGTACCTGGCGGCGAAGGCTCCGTGCCCTTTTCTCAAGGACGAGTCCTGCGGCATCTACCCCATTCGTCCGCTGATATGCCGGGAGTACCTGGTGACCACCCCGCCGGAGTATTGCGAGGGACCGAGGCTCCAGGAGGTAGAGGGCGTTCGCATGCCGTTGAAGTTATCCAAGGCGCTGAACAAGCTGGGCAGCAAGGCCGAGGGAGCCGGAGCCGGGTGGATTCCGCTCGTCTTCCTCTTCCACTGGATGAGGAGCGGCGCCGAACCTGGAAAAGCCATGGCCGGGGCCGGTCCCCAGGTGCTCTATGACGTCATCGCGGAGCTTGAGTCCTGAAGGTGCTAGGGCTCACGGCTGCGCTCGATCTTGCCCGCGACCACGCAGATGGCGACAAGCACGCCTGCGCACGCGCTGCCGAGCACTGCGATGCCGCGCCGCAGGCCCTGCCGGGCGCGCGGAGCGCTGCCGGCGGTTGCGTCACGGCAGGCCGTGCAGCCCTGCGCGGGCGCGAGCGGCGCAGCCAGGCCTAGCGAAAGCGCGAGCAGAGTCAGGGCAACAGGTCGGGCGCGCAAGCTACTGAAAGCCCACCAGCAGCGCGAAGAGGAAGAGCCAGAGCACGCCCATCGTGTGCCAGTACCAGGCCGTGCAGTCGACCAGGATCTGGCGCAGCTGCACGCGGCGCAGGCGGTAGAGGCCGACCAGTGCGGCGAGCAGCGCCACCAGGCCGATGGCCAGATGCAGCGCATGGCTGCCGGTGATGATGTAGAAGAAATAACTGTTCGGGTTGGTCGCGAAGTAGAGTCGCTCGGCCTGCAGCTGCTTCCACGCAACGCATTGCCCAGCCAGAAAGAGGCTGCCCAGCGCGAGCGTTGCCAGCAGCCAAGGCAGGGCGCGCTTGGCAGCCGGCCGGCCCATGCCCAGCCACTCTTCGATCACGTCCATCTCGTGAAAGAGCTGGCGCCGAGCCGTCTCAATCGTCACGCTGCTCAGCAGCAGGATGGCGGTGTTGACCCACAGGATGGGAGGGACGCGCAGGGGCTGCCAGTCGGTGACGTAGTTTTCGCGTGGGTCGAAGTGTCCGGCGCTCTGGCGGACGAAGAAGGCGCTTACCAGCGCGATGAAGAACATCAGGTCGCCGGCCAGCATGAAGAAGAGCCCCAGGCGGTAGCGGTCGAGCAGCTCGCGCGGCCCGCGGCGATGCAGCCCGTCGTCCCCGCTATCCCCTTCGCCACCGCCGCCGGTGGGGCGCTTATCGAGTGGCGGCTTTCCCCCGAAGCCGGGGTCTTTCCGTTCGATGTCGGCCTGGGGGCGGGGCGTGAAGGTCGCGGGCATGGCGAGGTGTCCCTCTGGCGTAAAGCTTACTCGGGTTCTGCAGGCTCGTCACACTGCATTTTGAAATCCGCTTGTGCCGGCTCCATCCGGCAGTAACCCTTAGCCGGCCCGTACTCGTAGGGTCCGCGGTAGACATGGCGTTCGGCCGTGGGCAGCAGCTGCCAGGTGAGCGGAGCCCACTCGAGTGTGGTGGCCTGCCAGGGGTTTGCCGGCGCGAGCCGGCCGCGGCGCAGGCTGACCACCAGGTTGGCCAGGAAGAGCAGCTGGGCGGTGGCTAGCACCATGGCGGCCCAGGTGATGCCGCGCTGCAGGGGCAGGAGGCCGGCGAGCGAGGAGGTGGTGCCGGTGAGCTGGGCGTAGTGGCGCGGCTCGCCCGCCAGGCCGGCGAAGTGCATGGGAAAAAACGTGGCGTAGGCGCCGACAAAGGTGAGCAGGAAGTGCCAGCGGCCCAGCCGCTCGCTGAGCAGGCGACCAGACATGAGTGGAAACCAGTAGTAGACGCCGGCAAAGATCGAGAAGGCGCCGGCCATCCCCATGATGAGGTGAAAGTGAGCGACGACGAAGAACGTGTTGTGCAGGTAGCTGTCAAGCGCGGGCTGCGCGAGGATGGGCCCGGTGAGGCCCCCGGTGATGAAGAGCGAGACGAAGCCGAGCGCGAAGAGCATGGGGGTGGTGAGGCGCAGGGGTGCGCGGCGCTGCCTGCCGAGCAGGGTCCCGAGCCAGCTCAGAACCTTGGCCGCGCTGGGGACGGCGATGGCCATGGTGGTCAGGGCGAAGGCGGTGCCGGCGTAGGGATTGATCCCGCTGACGAACATGTGATGCCCCCAGACGACCAGGCCAAGCGCGCCGATGGCGAGCGTGGTAGCGACCATGAGCGGATAGCCGAGGATGGGGCGCCGGGTAAAGTTCGCGAGCAGCGACGAGGTGAGGCCCATGCCGGGCAGGATAGCGATATAGACCTCGGGATGGCCGAAGAACCAGAAGAGGTGGAGCCAGAGCAGGGGAGAGCCGTCGCCGCTCCGGGCGAGTGCGACCCCGTTCAGCACCTCGCCCGCGGGCAGAAAGAAGCTGGTGCCCGCGTGCCGGTCGCAGAGCAGCATGAGCAGCGCCGCCAGCAGGACACTGAAGGAGATCAGCACGAGCACGGAGGCAACCAGCCAGGCCCACACGGTGAGCGGCATGCGCATCAGCCGCATGCCGGGGCAGCGCTCGTAGAGGATCGTGACAAGCAGGTTGACCGCGCCCAGCCAGGAGGCGATGCAGAAGATGCCGAGGCTGACCAGCCAAAGGTCCATACCCAGCGCCTGGCCGGGGCCGGCGCCGGCCAGCGCCGAGAGCGGCGGGTAACTGGTCCAGCCGGAGATGGGCGCGCCGCCGCGCACGACAAAGGCCGCCAGCAGCACCACCAGCGAGAGCAAGGTAAGCCAGAAGGAGGCTGCGTTTAACCGCGGGAACGCCATGTGACGGGCCCCGATCTGCTCGGGCAGCACGAGGTTGGCAAAGCCGCTGAGCGGAGCGATAGTTAGCACGAAGAAGATCATCAGGGTGCCGTGCATGGTGACGAGCGCGAGGTAGCTCTCCGGCGGCAGCACGCCCACCAGTGGCCAGTGCCAGTCCGGAGCAACCAGGCGAATGCGCATGACGAGCGAGAGCAGGGTGCCGAGGGCGACGGCAAGCAGGGACAGGAGCAGGTACTCGATGCCGAGCACGCGGTGGTGAGTGGAGAAGAGGCGCAGGCGCGGGGCGCCGGGGGTGGAGGCCGGCCCGGCGCCGCGCGCGATGCGGGGCATGTCGCTCACTGTCTGGCACCCTCCTCGGCGGCCGGCGTCAGCGCGCGTTCGCGGCCCGCGAGCCAGGTCGCGAACTCGCCGGGAGGCACGACGTGCAGCACGGCCTGCATGCGCGCATGGCCTGACCCGCAGACCTGCGTGCAGAGGATAGGATAGGTGCCCCCGACCACCGGCGTGAAGTGCACGTGCAACAGCAGGCCTGGAACCGCGTTCTGCTTGAGGCGCATGCCGGGGATGAAGAAGCCGTGGATGACGTCATGGGCGCGGAGGCGCAGGTCGACTTCGCGACCCGCGGGCAGCACGAGCACGCTCGATACTATGTCATCGCCGGAGCGGCGGTCGTTGGGGTCAAGGCCGAGGGGATTGCCGGCAGCCGCGTTAACCAGCGCCGGACGGACGAAGCCGAAGCGACCGTCAGGCCCCGGGTAGCGGAAGTACCACTGGAACTGCACGCCCACGGCCTCGACCTGCATGGCACCGGGCGCGGGACCTTGATAGCGCAGCGCGGCCCAGAGCCGCTGCGAGCTGATGGCCATGGCTGCGAAGAGCAGGCAGCAGAGGAGCAGGGGCAGGGTTTCAGTGCGCCAGGCCGAGGTCCGGGCCTCGACGGCGGGGTGGGCTGCGTCCACCCCGCGGCGGCTGCGCAGCACTCCATAGAGCAGCAGCAGCTGCGCGAGCAGGAGCAGAGCCAGGAGTACGGCCAGGTTGCTCTCGAGCAGGCGGTCAAGCTGCGGGCCGTGGAGCGAGCCATCCGGCGGCAGCCAGCCAGTGCGGAGGCTAGCGGGCATCGGTGCTACGTGGCTGCGCCGCGAGATGGGCGGCTACCATGCGGAGGAAGTGGGCATGTACCCGCCGGTCGGCTGAGAGCTCGGGGTGAAAGGTCGCGGCGAGGAGGTGGCCCTGCTCGACGAGCACGGGGAAGCCTTCGCGTTCGGCGAGCACGGTGACGCCGGCGCCCACGCGGGTGATGCGGGGGGCGCGGATGTAGACGGCTTCGATGAAGGGTTCTGGGCGGAGACCCGCTTCTGCGCCCGCTTCAGCGTGGTTGCCGGGGAGGGTGGTGGCGGTCTGCTCAATGGAGCTGTCGTTCTGGCGGCCGTAGGCGTTGCGCTGAACCGTTGCATCGAGGACGGCGAGGCTGGGCTGAGGCGGGTCGGAGACCTGCTTCGCGAGCAGGATGGTGCCGGCGCAGGTACCGAAGGTGGGCGTAGCGGCGACAAAGGTCTGGAGGTCGGCGAGGAAGCCGTCGCGTTCGAGGAACTTGAGGAAGGTGGTCGATTCACCGCCGGGGAGGATGAGGCCGTCGAGGTCGGCTAACTGCGCGGGCTTGCGGACGAGCACGGTTGCGGCGGGGATGCCGCTTTCGCTTGAGGCCTGGTGGAGCGCGGCGGCGTGTGCGTCGTAGTCGCCCTGCAGGGCCAGCACGCCGATACGGAGTGGAGGGGTGTCGGGCATTCGGGTCTCGTCGGTGCCCGGTGTGGGCGAAAGTGTTCCACGTGGAACAGTCAGGTAGGGACGAATGTTCCACGTGGAACATCTGCCCTCGGAGTCAGTGTTCCACGTGGAACGTAACTATGGTGCCACTTTGTTGGCGTGTGGTTCGGCGAAGTGTGAGTCTCCCTCCGAGCGACTCTGCCGCGAGGGGCCCCTGCGCCCGGGCTAGTCGCCGCGGGTTTGCAGGAGGCGCTCCTGATCGAGGGCCGCCACAGCCAGACCCTTCATCGAGCCGGTGCACTCTTCGGCGCACTCGAGCAGGATGGCGGGGTCGTCAAAGTGGGTGGTGGCTCGGACGATGGCGCGGGCGCGGGACTCGGCCTCAGCCCGGGGAGCGAAGGTGTAGCTGTCGCTCATGAAGATGCCGGAGCCGACAAAGACGGACTCCGCGCCTAGCTGGCGGACGAGCGCCGCGTCGGCGGGGGTGGCGATGCCGCCGGCGGAGAAGTTGGGGACCGGGAGCTTGCCGCTCCTGGCGACCATGCGGACCAGTTCGTAGGGGACGCGGTGGTCCTTGGCGGCGACGAAGAGCTCGTCTTCCGCGAGGACGGTAAGGGCGCGCATCTCGCGGACGATCTGGCGCATGTGCTTGACGGCGTGGACGACGTCGCCGGTGCCGGCTTCGCCCTTGGTGCGGATCATGGCAGCACCTTCGGCGATGCGGCGGAGGGCCTCGCCGAGGTCGCGGGCGCCGCAGACGAAGGGCGTCTTGAACTTGTGCTTGTCGACGTGGTGGACCTCGTCCGCCATGGTCAGCACTTCGGATTCGTCGATGAAGTCGACGCCGAGCTCCTGCAGTACCTGGGCCTCGGTAAAGTGGCCGATGCGGCACTTGGCCATGACAGGGATCGAGGACGCGCTCATGATCTCCCGGATCACCTTGATCGAGGCCATGCGGGCTACGCCACCCTCGGCGCGGATCTGGGCGGGCACGCGCTCGAGGGCCATGACGGCGACGGCGCCCGCCTTTTCGGCGATCTCGGCCTGATGCGCGTCGGTGACGTCCATGATGACGCCGCCCTTGAGCATTTCGGCGAGCCCGACCTTGAGGCGCAGGCTGGTGCTGCCGGTCCCGTTGCTGCCGCTGCTGCCATTCTGTGCGTGCTGATCTGCCATTGCGAGTGCTCCCTCGGGATCGAGCCGGCCGCTCACCGAGTTGGGAGCG
This sequence comes from Acidobacteriaceae bacterium, assembly GCA_036401435.1. Lineage (GTDB taxonomy): Bacteria > Acidobacteriota > Terriglobia > Terriglobales > Acidobacteriaceae > EB88. Next base: position 16,377 of record DASWUY010000189.1, read on the forward strand.
TGGCGTGACTCGACAAACATGCGGTGAAGCTCTAGTTTAGCGCAGCCGGGCACTGGGGCTACTTGCCGCCCAGGGGGAAGATCTGCATGGCGGACTTGACTGCGTCGAGGCGGGCCGCATAGAGGGGGTCAAGGAGCGAAAGAACGCCGATGCCCAGCCAGAAAGAGGCGGCCAGGTAGGCGTAGAGGCGGAGGGCCTCAGGGAGCCGGACGTGCAGCCGGGCCAGCGCAACCAGGATGAGGATAGGCAGAACGCTGGCAGCGAGGGTGCGCAGACTGCCCAGAGCATTGGCGAGGTGCCCGGCGCGTCGCGCCTGCTGGCTGGTTTGAGCCGTGGGCAGAGCATCCCAGTCGCCCTGCGCGAGCGATATGGTGATGGCGGCCAGCTGCTGAAGCAGGTAGTCGCGCGTATCGGCGCGGGGCAGGATGATCCACTGCTTCATCTCGCGGAAGCGGGTCGCGACGAGCGTCATCCGTTCGCGGAGCCAGGCACGGAAGACCTCGTCCTCAAAGCTGCTGCACTGTGCGGGAAGATCGTGCTGGATCATCCGGGCGATGGCGTTCAGTTCCGTGAGCAGCTCGGTCTTGAAGGCCAGCTCCTGCCAGCGGAAGGGGTGCTGCTCGATCTTGCTGAGCAGGTTCAGGACGCGGACGAAGATGCGTGCATCGATGCTGTGGCGGATAGCGCGGGCGCTGAGCAGGATGAGGGGGAGCTGACCGATGAGCAGCGCGGTGGCAAATGCGCCGACGAGCGAGGCGCCTCCGAGAAACGCGATCGCGTTCTGAAAGGCGGGGGCGTGCGCCTGGTGAGTGTAGGTGACGAGCGCAGCGAAGACGAGCAGGGTGAGGGGGAAGGCGGCGATTGCAACCGCGCGGGAGCGCGCGTGGAGCCTGTCAAGCAGGAAGATGGAGGCATAAGAGAGCAGGGCTCCGGCGCACTCGAGCGAGAGAGGCTTCCATGCCATGGAGAGGGAAGCGGCGATCCAGCGGATAAGAAGGAAGCAGGCCGGGACAAAGAGGAGGGTGAAGAGGGCCATCTTGCCGAGGTACTGCGCGGCGGAGGTGGGCGTTTGTGCGAGGTAGAGGCGGTTGATGGTACGCCGCACCTGGGGGAAGAGCCGGTGCTTGGTAGCGGCATCAACGGAGGCAAGCGCGAGGAAGCGGGCGCGGTCACGCCGGGAGGCGCGCACGGTGCTGAGCCGGCTGATGCGCCGCCAGCCTGCGGCGGTGGTCCAGCGGTTGGCTCCGCTTGTCATGCGAGTGGCCTCGGCAACCAGTGAACCACAAGCGACGGGTCTGCTGCGATCGGATGATGCTGCGGGCTGGGGCATCTGCCTGGTGCCCGGGGCTGCCTGCGTGGAAGAGCCAAGGCGCGGGGTAGACTGGCTGCGTGGCGGGGTGCTGGCTGGTGCCAGCTGCCGGCTCACGGGAAGAGGCAGCTTTGGAGACTCGAAGGTCACGTGGAATTGTGCCAGCGGCTGTGCTTTTCTTCACTGCGCCCTTCGTGGCCGAGTTTCTGCTGGGCAATCTACCGCTGAAGCTGCTACCTGCCATGGTGCTGCTGGCGCCGATGTATGGCGGGGGTGCGCTGTTGATCCGGGAGCTGGCGCGCGGCGCAGGCCGAGGCTGGCCCAGCATGCTGCTGCTGGGGGCGGCCTACACCCTGGTCGAAGAAGGCTTTGTGACGCAGTCGCTCTTCAACCATGACTACCTGCGGATGCAGATGCACCTGCTCGACCACGCCTACGTAGGCGCGCTGGGCATGAGCGCGTGGTGGACGCTGTTCATGTTCAACCTGCATACCTTCTGGAGTATCGGGGTCTCGATCGCGCTCGTGGAGGCGACGGTGCCGGAGCGGGCCGAGGGTCCGTGGATGGGGCGAGTGGGCCGGTGGATCGTGGCGGTGGTGTTCTTTGCAGGCGTGGGTGCGAATTTCGCTTTCACCCGCGGACAGGAGCACTTTCAAGCTTCCGCGGTGCAGTGGCTTGCGACCGGCGTGGTCTGCGGGCTGCTGGTGGTCTGCGCCTTCCTGCTGCCGCGACGGGAGCGCACCGGGAGCCGTGCCGTGGCGCCGGCGTGGCTGGTAGCGGTGGCGTTGCTGGGCGGCTTTGCCGTGCTGATGATTCCGCCGCGGTGGAACTGGGGCGCGGTAGGGGCCATGTTTGCCGT
>DASWUY010000190.1:0-2188 GCA_036401435.1 Acidobacteriaceae bacterium
GCAGCCTCGAGGTGGGTTGCGCCAACATCTGCTCCTGGTCAGCCATCCGCCTCTCTCCTGATCCTGAAATCTGATCCCGAACTCTGATCCTAAAGTCTCCCCAGCCACTCGCGCCATCGCCCCCGGTCCTGACCTCCCGCCCGCCCCAGCCGCAGCCAAGCGCAAAACTGCACTAGAATACGGAAGGATGCTGGACGCTGCACAGACCGGGCTGCTTCCTGCGCAGCAGGTCGTGCGCACGACCCCGCTCACCAGCGCCGCCAACGGGCTCCAGTACGCCTCCTACGGCTACACCGAGGTCTCGTCCGAAAGCCTCAGGCAGATTGTCGAGGCCGTCCCACCCTCGGTCGCCGCCACCCTCGCCGGCCACGCCTACTACTTCGTTCCCCTCGCCCTCGGCGAGACCGAGGAGACCGAGATCGCGTCCGGCTTCACCATGGACCTCGGCGATCGCGCCACCTGCCACCGCAACCTGCTCTGGAATGGCGTCGAGTACACCTTCCTCTCCGCCCGCCTGATGCAGGACCGCTTTGCCCTCGCCTTTGAGTTCTTCATCAACATCGGCCACCAGGCGGTCGACGCCGCCGGCGTCCCCCCGCGCTTTCAGGAGCTCGCCTGGGCCCAGGCCCGCGCCAACGTCCGCGGCGAGACCTCGCAGGACGCCTACGAAGCACGCCTCCGCGCCATCGAGGGCCCTGCCGGCATCCAGCCGGCCCCAAGCAGCCGCGACGACAGCCGTGACACCCCGCGCGACCATGTCGCAGACGGGAGCCGCGACGAAAGCCGCGACCAGGCGCGGGACCACTCCCGCGACCAGGGCCGTTCAAACGGCCTCATGCTCGCCGCCAGCGCCACCCTGCTCGGAGACAAGCCCGCCCTCGACACCCATGCCGCGCGCGATCAGCGCGCCGGCACCGTCTTCTTTGAGGCCGCCTTCGCCGACACCCTGGCCATCTACATGCTCTCGCTTGCCATGGACCTCGACTACGCCGACCTTCGCGAACGCGAGTACCCGCTGCTCGCCGCACCCGCCCTCGCCGACCGCTTGCGCCTGGCCGCCGAACTCTTCCCGCCCGCCTCCGGCTACGAGTTCGCCATCCGCTACCGCCGCCGCCACTAGCCCCGCCCGGGCCTGTTCATCCTGCCAACGAAGCCTTCCGCCGCGGCCGCCGGCCTCCACATCCATTCCATCCCGTCCTGCGTACCCACTCCATCTCCTACGCCCGGGCCCCGTTCCTCCATTGCCGTTGGGGTACGCCGGCGCAGGCATGTACGACCACGAAGCTCAACGCACGTCACGAGGAACCACCATGGCAAACCGCCTCACTGAGGAACTCATCTCCGCATCCCCAAACCGGCGCAGCTTTCTCAAGACCCTCGGCGCCGCTACCGCCGCCGTAGGTACGCTCTCCGTCGCAGCCGGCAAGCCCGCTAACGCCCAGACCGGCACCGAGGTCGAAGTGCTCCAGTTCGCCCTCAACCTCGAGTACCTCGAGTCCGAGTTTTACACCCAGGCTCTCTACGGCCAGTCCATCCAGTCCTTCGGCATCAAGATCAATGGCCTTGCCAACCCCTACAACCCCACCGGCGGCGGCTACACCACCGGCGGCAAGCAGGTCACCTTCACCAACGACGCCCTCTTCTCCCAGGAGATCGCCGCGCAGATCGGAACCGACGAGCGCGCCCACGTCAAGCTCCTGCGCTCCGCCCTCGGCTCCCAGGCCATCGCCAAGCCCAACCTCAACCTCGATGCCCTCGGCTTCGGCTTCGGCACCCAGGATGAGTTCCTTCAACTCGCACGCATCTTTGAGGACATCGGCGTGAGCGCCTACGCCGGTGCCGCCGGCCTGCTCTCCACCCCCGGCGTCATCACCACCGCCGCCCGCATCCTCGCCGCCGAGGCCGAACACGTCTCCTCCATCCGCACCCAGATCGCCTACTTCGGCATCAGCACCTCCCCGCTTGACGAGGCCGACCTCATCCCGCCGCCCAGCGGCACCCGCGATCACTACCTCTCCGTCAACCCCGCCAACGGCCTGGTCGCCACCCGCACTCCGGGAGAGGTGCTCTACCTCGCCTTCGGCGGCAAGGCCCAGGCCAAAAAGGGCGGCTTCTTCCCCTCCGGCGTCAACGGTCCCATCACCATGAGCACGGAACACGCCTACCCCAGCAACCTCGACTAACCAGT
>DASWUY010000191.1:0-2830 GCA_036401435.1 Acidobacteriaceae bacterium
AACGTTGCCCGGTCCGACTTTCGTCGGATTCGCACTCTCCACTGCTGCGCTTACCTTTCCTTCGACTGGCTGGGCCCGCGGCGGCGGCAGCCAGGTGAAGAGGCAGCCAGGTGCAGAGCGCCGCGCGCTCCCCGCATTCGCGCGAGGGAGCCTGGATGAACCAATTTGGGAGGGTTTTCGATGGGCAATCGTAGGTACATTCTTGGCGCGGCGGTCACCTGTGTCCTGCTGCTGTCGCCCTCTGCCTGGTGCCAGAACACCAATACCGGCGAGATCAAGGGAAGCGTGACCGACCCCAGCGGCGCCGTGCTGCCGAACGCAACCGTCACCCTCACCAACGTGCTCACGGGCGTAGCCACGGTAGCGCACAGCAACAACAGCGGCCTCTATGACGAGCCGTCCCTGCCCGTCGGCCGCTACAGCGCGCGCTTCAGCCTGCCCGGCTTTCATGACTTCGTGCGCGAGAACATCGACCTTCAGGTCGGCATCCTGGGCGTCGACGCGAAGCTCGAAGTAGGCGCGTCGAACGAGCAGGTGACCGTCACCGCAGAGGCTCCGCAGGTAGAGACCGAGAGCTCCGAGCAGTCGGTAAACTTTGACGCCAAGACGGTTCAGGACGTCCCCACTGTAGGCGGCGTCTGGTACAACGAGATCACCGAAGCGCTGCCCGGGGTCAACGCCGGCGGCGGGGGCTCGCAGAGCGCCAGCGGCCAGGGCGTCGGCGTCAACGGCACCCAGGGCTACCTCGGCACCTGGCTGCTTGAGGGCTCCACCGCCACCGAACCCCGCGACCAGAACGCCAGCAACAACTATCCGCCCATCGACGCCATCGGCGAAGTGAACGTGCAGATCAGCAACTACGGCGCGCAGTACGGCGCCGGCGTCGCCCAGTTCAACGTCATCCTCAAGAGCGGCACAAACAAGTTCCACGGCTCGCTGTTTGAGTTCATCCAGAACGATGCCTTCAACGCCCGCAACTACTTCCAGGGCTCGGCCACCAGCGCCCCGCTGCGATGGAACGAGTTTGGCGGCAGCATCGGTGGCCCCATCCTGCATGACAAGCTCTTCTTCTTCTTCACCTACCAGCGCAACCCCGAACACTCCACCGCCATCGAGATCACCACCGTGCCCACCCAGGCCATGCGCAACGGCGACTTCTCCGCCTTCAACGCGACGGTCTATGACCCCTCCACCACCCACTGCACCGGTTCGGCTGTAAGCACCTGCACCCGCACCGCGTTTCAGTACAACACGCTTCCCACGGGCAGCATCGACCCCGTCGCCGCGCAGATCCAGTCCTACCTGCCGCTCCCCAATCAGCCTGGCCTCTTCAACAACTACAAGGTGCCCGTCACCACCCCCGGGCTCTCCCAGTGGTACATCGGCAAGATCGAATACGATCTCTCCCCGCGGCACCGGCTCACCGGGTCCATCTTTGAGTTCCCCACCACGCTCGTCAACAGCGTCAGCGCCTTTTGCGCCCAGGGCCTGGACTGCACCTACACCTCGCCGCGCAACCTGAACCAGCACGCCGAGATCAGCGAGCTCTGGACCATCAGCTCCACCACCCTGAACGAGGCGCACCTCGGCGGCGTACGCGAGTCTGACGTGTACGTTCCGCCCACCTATGGCAAGGGTGTGCCCGCCAAGCTGGGCCTGCAGCCGGCCTACGGCGCCAATGCTCCCGGCGACATCTTCCCCAACATCACCATCAACAACGGCGGCGGCGCGGGCGCCATCGGCTTCGGCGGCGGCACCCACGCCAAGCTGGCTGATGGCACCTACGACTTCTCGGACGTACTCACGCTCGTGCGCGGCCGTCACACCCTCAAGCTCGGTGGCGAGTACGACCGCAGCTACCAGAACTACACCAACTGGGCCGACGTCAGCTCCGGCAACTTCCAGTTCAGCGGCCTCGCCACCGAGAACCCCTCCGGCGTCGATCCGCTCACCGGCACCGCCAGCCAGGGCGTGCCCTATGCCGACTTTCTGCTCGGCCAGGTCTACGGCTGGTACCTCTATGACTATGCCGAGACCGGCGCCCGGACCTGGGACATGGGCGGCTTCTTCCAGGACGACCTGAAGCTGCTGCCCAACCTCACCCTGAACCTGGGCGTGCGCTATACCTGGCAGGCCGGCTGGAGCGAGGTCAAGAATCGCTGGGGTACCTTCGACCCCAAGGCCGTCAACACCGGCCAGTACGTGACCACCGGCACCCTCGGCGCCATCGTCTACGGCGGCCAGAACGGTCGCGGAACCATCCAGAACGGGGTGAGCGAGGTAGCGCCGCGTGTCGGGCTCTCCTACGCCCCGCGGCCAGGCCTGGCCATCCGCGCCAGCTACGGCATCTTTGACGCGCCACGGTCGGCTGAAACCTACACTGACAACGCGCTCGGCCTCGGGCTCAACCCCCGCGGCTCCGCCGGGTACGGCTCCTTCCCCGCCTTCCAGCTCAAGAACGGACCGCCCGCGGGCGCCGTCGTCTACCCGTCCCTCAGCAACCTGTCCAATTCCCAGTTCAACTACCAGGCAGTGGACTACTATCCTCGGCAGATGCCCATCCAGTACTACCAGGAGGCGCTGCTCTCCGTACAGAAGGACCTGCCCTACAACGTGCTCTTTGACACCAGCTACGTCTTCACCAAGGGCACCCATCTGAACTTTGGCCGCGACATCAACCAGGTGCCGCAGAACCAGCTGGCCACCGGCTACAACGCCATGCCCTACACGCAGTACACCTCCATCCTGGGGCACCTCTTCGACGGCTACTCCAACTACAACGCCCTGCAGCTGCGCGTGGACAAGAGGCCGGCGCATGGCATCTCCTTCG
>DASWUY010000192.1:0-5085 GCA_036401435.1 Acidobacteriaceae bacterium
GCCGCGCCCGCTGAGCGCCGGCAACAGGGCGCGGCCTCGCTGGCCGATCGGCTGCAGCAGGTCACCGCCAGTGCCGGGGTTCCGCTTGACCCGGACATCCGTCGACTCGCCGAGCCGGGCTTCCGCCACGACTTCGGCGCAGTTCGCATTCACTCCGACGCGCCTGCCGCACAGCTGGCCACCGACCTTGACGCGCGAGCCTTTGCCACCGGCTCGCATCTCGTCTTCAGCCCCGGCGCCTACGCCCCGCACCACCCCCAGGGACGCAGGCTGCTCTTCCATGAGCTCGCGCACGCCGTGCAGCAGCAGCGCAGCGCGGCCGCACCCCTCAACCTGGATCTGTCCTTACCCGGCCAGCCCTGCGAGCTCGCCGCCGAGTCTGCCTCAGCAGCAGCGCTCGACGGCTGGAGAGCTCTTCCACCGCTCGCTCCCACGCCCCGCCACATCGCCCGGGACACCACCACCGGCGCCCCGGCAACGAAACCGGAAGATCCGCACAAGGGAGAAGTGGTTTCTAAGATCGTCATCGACCTGGCTCGCGAACGCGTTGGCTTCCTCACCGGCACCTCCTCCTCCATGATCCGCGGCTCGGTCGCCACCGACCTCAAGCCCGGCGCCTACAAGGTGGCGGCTGACACCAAGGCGCAGCGCTGGGTCTTTGAAGGAGGCGTGAACACTGGCCTCCGCTTCGTGGTGGACCTGGAAGGCGCCGACCCCTGGACGCTCAGTTACCCGGCCAAGGTAGACGTGGTCGTTGGCTCCGGCGCTACCGGCGGCACGGGACCGATTGATCTCGTCGACCTGCTGCGGCTGCAGGACCAGATGGCCGCACTGCCGGACGCGCCGGCGCCTGCACCGGATACCGATCCCGATCATTTCGACGCTGCTACCTACGACCTGGACTACCGCAGCGAAGGCGGCAGCCTGTCGAAGTTTCTCAAGGTCAGCTACGCCAATGGCTCGGTCGTCGATGTGGCGCTGGACAATGTCACGACCGCAATGCCGCGGCTCTTCGCAGTCAAGACAGATGCGCTGAAGATCATGGGCGAGTACAACCTGCTCTTCATCATGGGCGCATTTGGGACGGTTTTCTTTATTCTTACGATCGATCCGTTTGTGGCCGGGATGCCGAGCGTCGCGCCGCGATACAAGGTCACCCGGCGGCGCATGATCAAGACCAAGAGCACTGCCGGCAAGAGCGAAGGCACGCCCGAGGGCAAGGCTCCTGCAGAGACCGGCGCGCCGCCTGCAGTCAAGGGCGGGGTGGAGGAGCCCGCGGTGCCGGCGGCCGGCGTGCAGCCCAAGGTGACGCCGGTCAACGGCAAGATCAACGTCGGTGGGGGACTCGAAAAAGGTTCCGCCGAGGCCACCAACCTGAACCCGATCAACCCCAATAGCGGCGGGCCTTCGCGAGGCATACCGAATCATGTCAAGGCGGGGTTTGAAGACATCGGCGATGTGTTTGAGGCGGGCTCGGCCAAGTCCATTTTCTCCAACCGCCTGCGCTTCGGCGACGTGACGGACTGGCCCAAGGCGGCAGCCGGCTCGGCGCGGGTGATGGCGCCGGGCGGGCGCCTGGCGCTGAACGTGTGGACCAGTTCTGCCGAGGAGGCACAGTCGCTGGTGAGCGCGTTCACGTCAGCCGGATTCAAGGATGTGAAGGCGATCGGTTCCGGCACCGGCACCATGATCTTCGGGGTGCGATGACCCATGGCCGCAGCACCCCGCCCGGTTAGGCGAGCGCCTGGCTTACGGCGGCGAAGCTGCTGCGCGCGGCGCGGAGGGTAGCGTCAATATCTTCGTCGGTATGTGCGGTGCTGAGGAAGGCGGCCTCGTACTGCGAAGGCGGAAGCCACACTCCGGCTTCCAGCATGGCGTGGTGGAAGCGGCCGAAGGCGGCGGTATCTGACCTCGAGGCACTTACAAAATCAGTTACTGGAGTCTCGGTAAAGAACCAGGTAACCATGGATCCGACCCGGTTGGTCTGGACGGGTACGCCAGCCCGCCGGGCCTCCGCCGCGATGCCATCTGCAACCCATGAAGTTACAGATTCCAGACGTGCATAGACTTCGGACTTATGGTCACGAAGGTAGCCGACGGTGGCCAAGCCGGCCGCCATGGCGAGCGGGTTGCCGCTCAGGGTGCCGGCCTGGTAGACGGGGCCGAGCGGGGCGAGCATGCGCAGTATCTCGGCACGTCCGCCGAAGACGCCGCAGGGCAGGCCGCCGCCGACGATCTTGCCCAGCATGGTCAGGTCAGGCGTGATGTTGTATAACTGCTGCGCCCCGCCATAACTTACGCGAAAGCCGGTCATGACCTCGTCGAAGAGGAGCAGGGCGCCGTGTTTGAGGGTAAGTGCGCGCAGGGATTCGAGATAGCCGGGCGAAGGAGCGACACAGCCCATGTTACCCACGACGGGTTCGACGATGATAGCGGCTATCTGCCCCGGATAGGTGGAGAAAGCCTGTTCTACCGCTCCTACATCGTTGTAAGGAAGGGCGAGGGTGAAGTGGGCTATCTCCTCGGGCACGCCGGCCGAGCCCGGGATGCCGAAGGTGGCTACCCCGGAGCCGGCCTTGACGAGCAGACCGTCGGAGTGGCCGTGGTAGCAGCCTTCAAACTTGAGGATGTACTTGCGGCCGGTAAAAGCCCGGGCGAGGCGGATGGCGGACATGGTGGCCTCGGTGCCGGAGGAGACAAAGCGGAGCATCTCGATCGATGGATAGGCCTCGACGATGAGCGAGGCGAGCTCTGCCTCGGCCGCGTGCGAGGCGCCAAAGCTGGCGCTGCGTGCTGCTGCCTGCTGGATGGCAGCGACGACGGGCGGAAAGGCGTGGCCGAGGATCATCGGCCCCCATGAGCCGAAGTAGTCGAGGTAGCGATTGCCATCCACGTCCCACAGGAAGGCGCCCGCGCCTCGCTCGACAAAGGGGGGAGCCCCGCCGACGGCGAGAAAGGCACGTACGGGTGAGTCAACGCCGCCGGGGAGCAGGCTCTGCGCGCGGGCCTGGAGCGCGGCGGAGCGGGTGTGGATGAGCATGGGTTCAGTATAAAGACGCGGTCGCGGCCAAGGCGGCCGAGCGCGCGGCGCGCGGTGATGGTGCGGAAAACAGCCGGGCTAGCGGGGACCGGGTGGGGGCTGCTTGGGGGCGGTCGGAGGCGGGCGGCGAGGATCGTTCTCGGGCGGCGAGCCGGGCTGCGCGACGACTACGCCATGGGTCGCGTCGCTGGTGCCAGAGTCGGAGGCGCGCGAGGGACGGCCGTTGGTGGTGTCGGCCGGCGCGTTGAGCGGCTGCTGGTTGCCCTGGCCGCCGGAGCCTGAGCCCTGGCCGCCGGACTGGGACCCAGTCTGCGAACCAGACTGGGAACCAGACTGGCTCTTCTGGTCCGACATGTAGGTCTTGCCCTGCTCGGTCTGCTGCTGATGGTGACACCCGGGGAGACCGGCGAAGGCCACGATCGCGAGCCATCCGGCTATCCGTCCTGCTGCTTGCTGCGCCATGCGACTCACGCTCCCTTGGCCGCTCACTCGGTTGCTGGCTCTCCTCGAGTGAGATGCTTACGGGCCGGGGTGGCTCCCGTTCTTCAAGCCGGCGGGGCGGCCACCCTCGACGGAGGGCAGGTAGCCCTGGTCGATGAGGCCAAGGTTGCGGGCAAAGCTGAGCCGGGCCTGGTTGAACTGGAAGACGGCGGTGACGTACTGGGTCTGCGCCTGGGCCAGCGTCGACTGGGACTGGGTCACGGGCAGGTTGTCTTCTACGCCGGCCTGGAAGCGCTGGGTGGATTGCTCGAGCTCGGTTGTGGCGAGGTCGACGTTGCTCCGGGCCACGCGCACCAGCTCGGCGGTGGTGCGGAGGTCGACCAGGCTGTCGCGCAGCTGCTGGTCGATCTGACCCTCAAGGTTGGCGATGCGGGCGCGCAGGTTCTGCAGCTGAAAGTCGGCGGTATCGCGATCGGAGCGGAAGCGGGCTTCCTCAAAGACGGGAATGTTCAGGGTGCCGGTGGCCTGCCAGGTGTCATGGTAGACGCCGCCGTTGGTGCCGGTGATGCCGTAGTTGCTGCGGAAGATCAGGGTGGGGAGGCGCTCGTGGGTGGCGGCCTTGCGCTCGTACTCGGCGGTGCGCAACTGCTCGAGGAGGGATCGGTAGTCCTGTCGGGTAGCGAGGGCCTGGCGCAGGGCAGCCTCGATCTGCATGGTGTCAAGGCTGGCGTAGGGCGCGGCGTCGGTGAGCTGGACCTGCTGGTCGGGGGCGAGGCCGATGGAGCGGTTGAGGGCGATCTTGGCCTTGGAGAGGGTGTTGTCGGCGGCGATGACGCTCTGCTGCTGGGTCTGGTACTGCACCCGCGAGCGCAGCTCATCGAGGTTGGCGGTGACGCCGGCCTTGTGCATTTCGGTGCTCTGGTAGAGCACGGCTTCATCCGTTTTGAGCAGGGTGCGAGCGTTGTCCAGGTTGGACTGGGCAGCGACGGCGCGCAAGTAGGCGGTGCCGACGTTCAGGACGACCAGCCCGCGAGAGGAGCTGGAGCTCATGCGGGCGGCGCGCTCGCTGTGCTGAAAGGCGCGCACGGCGTCGTAGCCGGCCAGGTTGAAGAGGTACTGCGAGAGATTGGCCTGGCCCTCGGTCTCATTCACCTTGACCAGGAAGGGAAAGGCGCCGCTGCGGCCGCCGCCGAGGGCGGGGCCCAGCTGGGCGAGCAGGCCAGGCCGAAAGCCCTGCGCCTCAAGGTTGAGCTGGCGGAGGGAGTGCGAGCCCTGGACGTCGACGTTGGGGAGCAGAACGTTGAGCAGGGTGAGGGTCTGGGCGTGCTGCTGCTGTTCGCCCTGGCGCGCGTAGACCAGGCCGAGGTTGTTCTCGAGGCCAAGGCGGAGGGCATCGTCGAGCGAGAGCGGGAGGACCTCGGGCCGCGCCGGGCGGCTCTGCACGCTGCCGTAGTAGGGGTCAAAGAGGGAGCTGGTGGCCGGCACCTGGAGCACGGCCGGGGTGGAGGAGATGGCGTTGCCGGAGATCTGGGGCGCCGGAGCGATGGGGCCGGGGTCGGGCGCATCGGTTGGGGGGGCGGGCGCGGCGGCAGGGGACGCGTTTT